>JBFGLX010000137.1:0-8618 GCA_041575955.1 Thermoanaerobaculia bacterium | reverse complement strand
CGGCGTTCAGCTCCCGCTGGTTGACGATGCAGGCGCGATGCGAGTGCAGGAACTCGACCGGGTCCTCGATGGTCACGATGTGCTCGTTGCGCTCGCGGTTGACCTTGTCGATCATTGCCGCCAGGGTGGTCGACTTGCCGGAGCCGGTGGGGCCGGTGACCAGCACCAGGCCGCGCGGCCTCTCGCACAGCTGCTCGACCACCGGCGGCAGCCCCAGCTCGCGGAATCCCAGGATCTCGTAGGGGATCTGCCGGAAGGCGGCGGCGATCGCGCCGCGCTGGTGGAAGACGTTCGCCCGGAAGCGGGCCAGCCCTTTGAGCCCGAACGAGAGATCGAGCTCGAGATCCTCTTCGAGACGCTGCTTCTGCTTGTCGGTAAGGATCGAGTAGACCAGCTTCTTGGTCTCGGAGGGCGTCAGCGGCGGATGATCGAGCGGCGACAGGACCCCGTCGATGCGAATCTGCGGCGCCGAGTTGGTGGTCAGGTGCAGATCCGAGGCCCCCTTCTCGGTGAGGACCCTCAGCATCTCGTTCAAAGTCATCTTCACGCGGAAGTCTCCACACCGGTCGGTTGGCCACGACGGGCTCGAGGGCGATCTTAGGTACGGGTGACAAGGATTGTCTGTGAAGAATGTCGCATGGTGTCGCTCCCCGATCTGCCCGGCGAGCCGCGACACGGTTCCTTGAGGAATAGACGGAAGTGGGGTGCCGTAGCCTGTCAGCGATCGGCGCTATCATCCGCGCGTGCCGGAAGCCGTCGAGCACTTCGAAGAGGAATCCTTCGGTCGGTCATACGACGGCCGGCTGATGCGCCGGCTGCTCGGCTATCTTCGGCCCTACCGGCGGCTGGCAGCCGGGGCGGTGGCGCTGATCGTCCTCTCCTCGCTGCTGCAGCTGGTCGGGCCGCTGGTGACCGCGATCGCCCTCGACCTCTACATCGATCCCGCGCTGCCGTTGGCAGCCGAGACCGCGGGCGGCGCCGGGGCCGAGAGCCGGGCGGTGCCGTCGCGGCTGTTCGCGCGCGCCCTGCAGGCGGCCGGGACGGAGCTCGATCCGGCCACCGGGCTGCTGCTGCTGGCGGCGGTCTACCTGGCGTCGCTGCTGGTGGCCTTCCTGGTGCTCTACGCTCAGGGGTACGTCATGCAGCTGGTCGGCCAGTACGTCATGCACGACCTGAGGCGCGACATTTTCGGCCACCTGCAGCGGCTGCCGGTGAGCTACTTCGATCGCCGGCCGATCGGCCGGCTGGTCACCCGGGTGACCAACGACGTCGACGCGCTGAACGACCTGTTCACCGCCGGGCTGATCGCCGTCTTCGGCGACGTCGTCCTGCTGGCCGGGATCGTCGGGGTGCTGTTCTGGCTCAACTGGCGCCTGGCGCTGGTGAGCTTCGCGATCGTGCCGCTGCTGGCGCTGCTGACCCTCTGGTTCAAGCTACGTGCGCGCGCGAGCTACCGCGACGTGCGCACCAAGCTGGCCGCCATCAATGCGTTCCTGCAAGAGCACCTCGGCGGGATGTCGGTCGTCCAGCTGCTCAATCGCGAGGCTCCGAGCCGCGCCGCCTTCGCGCGCATCAACGACGAGCACCGCGCCGCCAATCTGCGCGCCATCTTCTACTACGCCGTCTACTATCCGGCCGTGGAGCTGATCACCGCCTGTGGCCTGGGGCTGATCCTCTGGTACGGCGGCGGCCGGGTGTTCGCCGGCGCCCTGTCGATCGGCGCGCTGGTGGCCTTCCTGCAGTACGCGCAGCGCTTCTACCTGCCGCTGGCCGACCTGTCGGAGAAGTACAACATCCTGCAGGGCGCGATGGCCAGCTCCGAGAGGATCTTCCGGCTGCTCGACCGGTCGCCGCGGATCGTGACCCCGGCCCTTGCCTACCGCCCGGAGCGGGTGAGCGGCGAGCTGGCGTTCGAGCGCGTGGAGTTCGGCTACCAGCGCGACGAGCCGGTCCTGCGCGACGTCTCCTTCAGCGCCCGCGCTGGAGAGACCCTCGCCGTCGTCGGCCACACCGGAGCCGGCAAGAGCACGCTGACCAACCTGCTGCTGCGCTTCTACGACGTCGACGCCGGCGCCGTGCGGGTGGACGGAGTGGACGTCCGCGAGTGGGATCTGGCGCGGCTGCGGGAATCGATCGGCATGGTGCTCCAGGACGTCTTCCTGTTCTCGGGCAGCATCGCGGAGAACCTGCGACTGGGCGCCGAAGAGATCGACGACCGGCGGCTGCGCTGGGCGGCCGCCGAGGTGCACGCGCTCGAGTTCATCGAGCGCCTCCCGGGTGGCTTCGACAGCCCGCTCCAGGAGCGGGGGGCGGGCCTGTCGGTCGGACAGAAGCAGCTCATCGCGTTTGCCCGCGCCCTGGCCTTCGATCCGCGGATCCTGATCCTCGACGAGGCGACCTCGTCGATCGACACCGAGACCGAACAGCTGATCCAGCTGGCCCTCGAACGGCTGCTGGCCGGCCGCACCAGCCTGGTAATCGCCCATCGCCTGTCGACGGTGCAGCGGGCCGACAGGATCCTGGTGCTCCACAAGGGCCGGCTGCGCGAGCAGGGCACCCACCAGGAGCTGCTCGCCGAGCGCGGCATCTACCACCGCCTCTACCTGCTCCAGTACAAGGACCAGCTCGCCGCCGGCCGAACGGCGGCCGGTGGCGGTGCCGCTTGATCTGCCTCGTCTGCGAGCCCGTCCACCTGCGCATCGAGCAGCCGACCAACTCGTTTCAGGTCGAATCGCTCCCGGATCCGCCGCGTCGCGCGCTCGCCCTGGAGCAGCACACGCGCCTGGTGGCGGCGCTCGAGCGGCTCGGGGTCGAAGTCCTGAAGGTGCCGGCGCTCCCGGAGGCCCCGTACCAGGTGTTCACGCGCGACGTGCTCATCGGTGGCCTCGATCCGCCCATCTTGGCGACCCTGCGCAAGCCGCGCCGGCAGGTCGAGCTGCCCGCCGTGCGGCGGCTGCTTCGGGCGACCGCGCTGCCGTTCGTCGAGAGCGAGGGTGGCTGCCTCGAGGGGGGCGACGTGGTCGTCCACGGCACCGAGATCTTCGTCGGACTCGGCGACCGCACCGAGCGGCCGGCGGCCGGCTGGCTCGCGGAGCGCTTCGCCGGAGACTACGAGGTCCACGTGCTGGAGATGAAGCCGGGCTTCCTGCACCTGGACATGGTGTTCAACGTGCTCGGACCCGAGCGCTGTGTCTGGTTTCCGGCCGCCTTCGGGGCGGCCACGGGCGACCGGATGCGCGAGCGATTCCCGCACGGAGTGGAGATCGGTCTCGCCGAGCAGCGCCGCCGATCGACCAACTTCCTGCCCGTCGGGGAGAGCGCGGCCATCGCCTCGACTACGATCGCGCCGGTGGTGAGGGAGGCCATCGCCGCCTCCGGCCGCGAGCTCCACCTGGTGGAGCTCGGCGAGATCGAGAAGGCCGGCGGCTCGGTCCGCTGCGCCACCTGCCTGATCTGAGGTGATCGCTACGACGGGGGGGCGATGGGCTCGATCTCGCCCAGGAACTCCATCAGCTGGCCTACCCGGGTCTCGGACTCGCCGGTGGGGTAGGTGTAGCGGACCGACAGCAGCCGGTACTCGCCCGGGTGAATGGCGTACGCCCAGGTCTCCTCGACCGGGCCGTCCGGCCCGGCGTAGGAGCCGCGAGCCGTGAAGATCGTGCCGAACGGTCCGCCGAGCTCGCGATTGCCGAGGTAGCTGCCGCCCTCGGCGCCTTCGAACCAGGCCCGCCGCTCCTTGACCGCATCGATCAGGTTGATGCTGCCGCTCCCCTCCGGGCCGACCGACAGGACGAGGGTGCCGCGGCCGGTTTCGCCGGGCGCCTCGAACGTCCAGGTCGAGCCTGCCGCTCCGACCGCCTCGAACGGCGCCGGCAGCGCCGCGATCGCCAGGCCGATCTCCGGATTCTCGAGACGCTCGGCGGGCTTCTCGACCGTCGTCGCCGGCTCCTGCCCGCAGGCGGCGAGGGTGAGAAGAAGCAGAGGGCCAAGGGCGGGGATCACGGTTTTTCGGCTCAGACGCATGGTCACCTCCGGGAGGAGAGACTTTCTCACATCACGCCTGTCCCCGGGCGTCGTCCCCATTTGTTCAATTATTGCGGCTCGACGACGGCGCCCGAATCCGGTCCGCGCGGATCGCCGGCGGCCTCGAACAGGCCGTTCGGGAGCCGGCGGACGACGCATACCTTGCCGGTGTCGGCCTCCTCGCGGACCAGATGGCCGCGCGCGACGAGTGCCGCGCGCGTCTCGGGGCTCAGCGCCCGGGGCTCGGCAGCGATGGCGTCCGGCAGCCACTGGTGGTGGATCCGGGGTCGATCGAGCGCCTCTTGGAGCGGCAGCCCGTCGACGATCAGGCCGAGGGCGACCCAGCCCGAGGTGGTGGGAATCCGCGAGCCGCCCTGGGCGCCGAAGACCAGCAGCTCGTCGCCGCGCCAGGCGATCGTCGGGGTCATCGAGGAGAGCATGCGGCGGCCGGGCGCGATCGTGTTGGTCTCGCCCTGGACCAGCCCGTAGAGATTGGGCCGGCCGGGAACGGTGGTGAAATCGTCCATCTCGTTGTTGAGAAAGCCGAATCCCGGCACCCAGAGCTTGCTGCCGAAGCTGCCGTTCAGCGTGGTGGTCAGGGCGACCGCGTTGCCGTCGCGGTCGAGCACCGAGAGGTGGGTCGTCTCAGGGCTCTCGGCTTCGAGCCCGGCGTCGAGCGACACCAGCGAGCGCGATGAGCGGGCGCGATCGGCCGGCAGCTCGTGCGCCAGCCGGTCGAGCCGCGCCGCGTCGAGCAGCTCGCCGGAGAGCGCGTCGGACGCCGCCGGGTCGCCCAGCAGCAGGCGATCGGCGAACGCCTGGCGCCACGCCTCGGCGATCAGATGCAGCCGTTCGGCGCCGCCCGGCTCGGCGCTCGCCCAGCCGAGGCGCTCGAGCAGGCCGAAGACCTGACCGAGAATGATGCCCCCGGACGACGGCAGGTCCATCGACGCGAACTCCCAGCCGAAGGCGGCGAAGCGCAGCGGCGGCCGCCACCGCGGCTCGTAACCGGCGAGGTCCTCGGCGGTCAAGATCCCACCGTGGCGCGCCGAGGTCGCCAGGATCGCCTCGGCGACGGCGCCCGACGTCAGCGCTTCCGGTCCCCGGGCGCCGTAGGCGGCCAGCGTTTCCGCCAGCCGCGGCAGTCGGATCGTGCTGCCGATCGCCGGAGGCTCGCCGTTCGGCAGCCAGACCTCGGCGGTCTCGGGGAAGGTCGCGAGCGCCGCGCGGCTTCTGGCGATCGACTCGTGGAGGCGCCTGGTGACCCGAAAGCCCTGGGCGGCCAGCACCCTGGCCGGCTCGACCAGGTCGCGCCAGGGCAGGCGCCCGAAGCGCGCATGGAGCTGGCGAAGGCCGGCTGGAGTCCCCGGCACCCCGGCGGCGAGCGGGCCGAGCACCGACGCCTGCGGGATGACCTCGCCGTGCTCGTCGAGATACATGTCCCGGCTCGCCGCCGCCGGCGCGACCTCGCGAAAGTCGAGGGTGGCCAGCGCCCCGCCGGTGCGCACCACCGCGAAGCCGCCGCCCCCCAGGTTGCCGGCGTTCGGATGCACCACCGCCAGCGCCAGGGCGCTGGCGACGGCGGCATCGACGGCGTTGCCGCCCCGGCGCAGGATCTCGAGGCCGACGGCGGTCGCGTCGGTCTCGGCCGTCGCCACCGCGCCACCGGCTCCCCGCGCGGCGGGGAAGGAGGCGGCGTGTGCCGTCGCCGCCAGCAGGACCAGGACCAGGACCAAGACCGGACCTGCCGGCCGTCGCCCGACCCTCGGTCCGCGCTCAGTCATGCTCGCCGGCCAGGAACTTGTCGACCAGGTCGGCGGCCAGCTCCATGAAATCGGTCTCGGTCACGATGCCCACCAGCCGGTACTCCTCGTCGACCACCGGCAGGCAGCTGATCCGGTTGCGGCGCATCAGGCGGAAGGCTTCCTGGGTAGGGGTGTGCGGGTGCACCGTGTGCAGCTTGGTCTGCATGATCTCGGAGATCGGCACGGCGCTGCGCTCGGGCTGCTTCAGGGTGGGTACCAGCCGCAGCAGCGAGCGGTGGGTGACCAGGCCGACCAGGCGGTGCTGGTTGTCCTCCACCGGCACATGGCGGATGTGCTTCCAGTGCATGACGTAGGCCGCCATGTCGACCAGCTCGTCCTGATTGACGGTGAACAGGTCGGTGGTCATGAGCTGATCGATGCGGCGGAAGTGCTTGCGCGCGTCGCCCGCCTCCTCGCGCTTGGCCAGCGGCCAGGTGTGCGCGGGCTGGCCCTGGGCCTGGCGGTCGCAGGAAGCGGCCACCAGCGCCGCCAGCCCCTCGTGGCGCGCGCAGTCGCCCATCGCGTCGAGCGAGGTCACCTGCCACTGCGAGCCGCTGCGCTGGCTGTCGACGCGCTCGGCGATGACGCCCAGATATCGGTCGATGTCCGCGCCGTCGACCTCGAGGTCCTCGAGCCCCTGGCGCGCGAGCGGCAGCAGCTCGTCGCGCAGCAGGTCGGGCGCCGGGACGTGATCGCCGTGCAGCCAGTAGAGATCGGCTCCCATGCCGCGCCGGGCGGCGGCGACGAAGTTCTCGCGCGCCATCGCGAACTCCATCCGCTCGGTGACGTCGCCCCACCGGCTGCCGGCGCCGCTCATCAGGCCGTACCAGAGCGCCGCGTTGGCGACCTCGTCGACGATGCTCGGCCCCGAGGGCAGAACGCGATTCTCGATGCGCAGATGCGGCTTGCCGTCGGAGATGCCGTAGCACGGCCGGTTCCAGCGGTAGACCGTGCTGTTGTGGACCCTGAGGGCGGTCAGGTCCGGGGTGCCGCCGGCGGCCAGCACCGCGAACGGGTCCTCCGTCACCCGGCCGCCCAGCAGCACCCTGAAGCGGGCGAGGTCCTCCTGGAAGATCTCCAGGGCCGACCGGCGCACCCAGCTGCGGCCGAAGCTCACCCGCGGCTCCACGTCGCGGATGGAATCGGTCTGGCCGCGGGTGTCGACCGACTGCTGGAAGAGCGCGATGCGGGTCTCGCGCCAGAGCAGGCGGCCGAAGAGCAGGGGGGAGTTGGTGGCGCAGGCCAGCACGGGCGCCGCCAGCACCTGTGCGATGTTGTAGAGGTGGGCGAACTCGTCGGCGGAGACCTGGTAGTGGAGCTGGAAGCTGGTCGTGCACGCCTCGAGCATGACGTTGTCGTGGTCGATGATGAGCTCGTCGCGCCCCTTGATGCGCAGGTGGAAGCGATCGCCCCGGAGCTTCGACATGGCGTCGTTGAGCGCCTGGTAGCGCGGCACCGGGGTCATGTTCGCGAGCGTCAGATCGGACTGCGTCAGCGTCGGCAGGATGCCGGTGAGCAGCATCGTGGCGCCCTCCTGGCGCGCGGCCTCCTGGCCCTTGGCCAGCAGCTCCTCGAGCTGGCGCTCCAGACGCGTCAGGCAGTCGCCGCCGGCGTCGATGGGATCGAGGTTGTACTCGATGTTGAAGCGCCCGAGCTCGGTGGTGAAGCGCTTGTCGGCGAGGCGCTCGAGGATCTTCAGGTTTACCGGGGCCGGCCGCCAGTCGTCGTCGACGAGCACGGTCTCCTGCTCGGCGCCCAGGCGGCGCCGGCCCGACTCGATGACGCCCTCGGCGAGCATTTTCTCGAGCGCCCGAAGATCGCTCAGCAGAGCCTTGGTGAAGAGCCGAAGCTCCTCGGGATCGGAGTCTTGCCGGACCTTGTCGTGCTCGCCCATGGCTCCGCGGCGCGCTACCCTAGGCCGCCGTCGTGAGCGCCTTCAGCTCGTTGACCAGCTGCTGCAGCACCTTCTTGGCGTCGCCAAAAACCATCATCGTGTTGTCTCTCTCGAACAGGCCGTTCTTGATGCCGGCAAATCCCGGGCTCAGGCTCCGCTTGATCACCATGACCGTCCGTGCATTGTAGACCTGGAGCACCGGCATCCCGGCGATCGGGCTCGAGGGGTCGGTCTCGGCGGCCGGATTGACCACGTCGTTGGCGCCCACCACCAGCACCGCGTCGGTAGTCTTGAACTCGGGGTTGATCAGGTCCATCTCGACCAGCTTCTCGTAGTCGACGTCCGCTTCGGCCAGCAGCACGTTCATGTGTCCCGGCATGCGGCCGGCGACCGGATGGATGGCGTAGGTCACCTTGGCGCCGCGCTTCTCCAGCACGTCGCCGAGCTCGCGCGCGGTGTGCTGGGCCTGGGCGACCGCCAGGCCGTAGCCCGGCACGATGACCACCGACTCGGCGGTCTCGAGCACCATCGCGGCCTCCTCCGGGCTGTAGGAGCGGACGTTGACGTATTCGCCGGTGTCGCCACCGGTGTCGCCGCCGAAGCCGGAGAAGAAGACGTTGGTCAGCGACCGGTTCATCGCGACGCACATGATCTTCGTGAGGATGAGCCCGGAGGCGCCGACCAGGGCGCCGCTGATGATCAGCAGGTTGTTGCCGAGCACGAAGCCGGTCATCGCCGCGGCGACGCCCGAGAGGGAATTGAGAAACGAGATGATCACCGGCATGTCGGCGCCGCCGATCGGAATCACGAACAGCACGCCCAGCACCAGGCTGAGCGAGCCCAGGACGATCGCGGCGACCGTCAGCGTGCCCGGCGCCGCGGCCAGGAACGACAGG
>JBFGLX010000136.1:0-8690 GCA_041575955.1 Thermoanaerobaculia bacterium | reverse complement strand
AGGGCGATCGGCAGGCTGCCGCGAATCTCGCTGGTGGTGACCCGCGAGCCGGGCGAGGAAGCGCTGGTGTGGGTGGCGGCGCCGGGCGATCCGTTCGTCGAGGCGATGCGCTGGGCGCGCGAGCACGATCGCGACATCTTCTTCATCGATCCGGACCTCCCCTACCCCGAGCAGCACGCCGACCCGGTTCCCGACACGTATTCGGTGCTGCAGCTCGGCGCGGAGAGATACTTCGAGCTGCTCGGCGAGCGCTTCGGCAAGGGCGGCGGCAGCGACCTGGACCGGCGGCGCGAAGCGGGCATGGCCTACCACCTGCAGCGCGCCCTCGACCGGATCGGCGATCGCCGGCCGGACCGCGAGGCCCACGGGCGGCCCGCGATCCTGGCCCTGGTCGGAGCCGCCCACGCGCGCCGCCTGGAAGAGCGCTTGCGCGAGCCCGCGGCGCATCCCTTCGGCCGTCGCCGGGGCGCCGCGGTCGAGCTGCGCCATCTCGACCCCGCGAGCCTGACGGCCGTGCTCGGCGACGCGCCGCTCGCCCACGCGGTCTGGGAACGGGTGCGGTCGGGCGCGCCACCCGCTCGGGTCGAGCTCGGCGGAACGCTGTCGCGCAAGGTCTCGGTCGTGCGCTTCGGCCTGCGGGTGATCGCCGGCCGGGGGGGCGCCGCCGAAGCGGAGCGCAAGGCGCGCGTGGTCGACTACGCCGCGAGCCGCGGCACCGGCGCGGTCCTGGGGCTCGCCGCCTTCCCCGACCGTCACCGGCTCGGCGCGGTCGTCTGGGAGATCGCCGCGGGCTCCTACCGCGAGCAGACCGACGAGGCCGTCAGCCCGTGGCAGCGCACGCTCTTCTTCGACTACGCGGCGCGCTGCGCCCGCGCCCAGGGGATGCTGGTCCCGGCTCTCTACGAGTGGACCGTCGCCGCCCGCGGCGTCGGCGACGACAACCTCGCGTGGGAGGTGTTCGATGCCGCGCGCGCCTATCCCTGGCAGGACGGGCCGGCGGAGATCGAGACCGCCTCGATCGACGGCGAGGAGCTCGATCTCGGCACCCGCCGGATCCGCTTCCGGCGCCGCTTCATGCGCGTCAAGCGGCGGCCGGTCGCAGTGCCGGTGCGGCGGCGGCCGACGGCCGAGAACGCCGACGAGTGGCTGGCCGGCTTCGATTCGGACGGCCTCTGCTCCTACCCGCCAGAGGACCTGGTGATCGAGGACTACGGCCGCTTCCTGCAGCGCAAGGCGGTGTCGATCCTCTCCGCCGAGCAGACCCGGAGCGAGCCCTTCACCACCAGCCTGCTCGACGGCGTCGACATCCGCGAGACGCTGCGCAACGTGCACGACGGGCGGATCTACGTCGAGGAGCGCGGCCGGGCGCCGGGCAGCGCCGGCTCCGTGGTGGTGATCTTCGATCGCGATCGGGAGAACGATCGCTACCCGTTCGCGATGACTTGGCTGGGCGAGCACGACCAGGAGTCGGACATGGCCTTCTACTCGACCAGCCCCGGCGAGCAGGTGGTCGGCCCCGGCATCATGCGCGCCACCTACGGCGGCTTCATGCTGACCCTGCCGCGCGGGCGGCTGTTCGACGTCTGGACCGACCGCGACTACCGGTCCGCCCGCGACAAGGCCGAGCTGCTGGTGATGGCCGCCATCGACTACAGCCTCGAGTCGATCGTCGTCCACGTCGCCGGGGAGCGGCCGGGACGGCGGATGCGGCAGTACGCGGCGGCCAGCGCCAAGCGGCTCGTGCACATTCCACTCGCGTCGCTGTCGCCGGTGACGCTCAAGAAGATCCGCGTCGTGCACATCCTGGCCGGCCACGACAAGCGTTCGGTGGCCCGACGCTACACCTGGTGAAACGGGCCCGTTTCACCGGGCGGGGTTGGGCCCATCCCAAAGGTCCGTTAAGATCTCGAAAATGGGTGCCAGGGCGTCGCTTCGCAAAGGCGACCACGTTGGTCCGTATGAGCTCGAAGACCGGATCGCGACCGGAGGCATGGGAGTGGTCTGGCGGGCCAAGGACCCGCGCCTCGGGCGAGACGTGGCGATCAAGGTGCTGCTCAAGGAGGTGGCGTCGGATCCGGACCGCCTGCGGCGGTTCGAGCTCGAAGCTCGGGCCACTTCGGCGCTGAGTCATCCCAATATCCTCACGATCTTCGACGTCGGCACCCACAAGGGGACACCGTTCCTGGTCTCCGAGCTGCTCGACGGATCGACGCTGCGCGAGGCCGAGCGGAGCGAGCCGATGGGCGTGCGGCAGGCGATCGACTACGCCAGCCAGATCGCCCAGGGCCTTGCCGCGGCGCACGAGCACGGCATCGTGCACCGCGACCTCAAGCCGGACAACATCTTCGTCACCGCGGACGGCAGGGTCAAGATCCTCGACTTCGGGCTGGCGCGGCTGTCCGAGGAGACGGCCGTGGGCAACCTCTCGGACGCCGCCACCGCCACCCAGCTCACGCAGCTGGGGACGGTGATGGGGACCATCGGCTACATGGCCCCCGAGCAGGTGCTGGGCCAGCCGGCCGAGGCCGCCGCGGACGTCTTCGCCTTCGGCTGCCTCCTCTACGAGATGCTGAGCGGCGTTCCGCCCTTCGCGCGCAACACCCAGGTCGAGACCCTGAGCGCGATCCTCGAGCGGGAGCCGCCGGAATCGCCGGAGCTCGAAGCCCGGTTGCCGCCTCGCCTCGGGCGGATCCTCCGCCGCTGCCTGGCCAAGAAGCCGGCGGAGCGCTATCCGAGCGGCAGGGAGCTGGCGGCCGATTTGAAGGAGCTGACCGAGTCGCTGTCGAGCGGCGAGGTGCGGATCGGGAGCTCGGTCTGGGCCGCGCGTGGCCGACTCTTCGTCCGCCGGCGCTGGCCCTGGCTGGCGTCCGCCGGGGCCGCGATCCTGGCGGCAGGGCTCGGGCTGTGGCTCTTCGCGGGCGCCTCCATCACCCTGAGCCCGGCCGGCCGGCCCATCGGCGAGTCGGTTGCCGTGCTCCCCTTCCGCAACGTCGGCGAAGACCCCAAGCTTGAGTTCCTGTGCGACGGCCTTACCGAGGAGCTGATCAACATCCTGGGCCGGGTCGAAGGCCTGCGGGTGCCCGGACGCACCTCGTCGTTCCGCTTCAAGGGCGGCAAGGTCGACCTGGCCGAGGTCGGCGCCCTCCTCAACGTCGACAGCGTGCTCGAAGGGAGCGTCCAGTCCGACGCCGGCCAGCTGCGGATCCGGGCGCAATTGGTGTCGCTTCCGGACGGCTTTCAGCTCTGGTCCGAAAAGTACGATCGCGAGCGGGCGGAGATCCTGGCGGTCCAGGATGAGGTGGCGGCCGCGATCGTGCGCCGTTTGCGGGGCGAGGTCGCGGCGTCGGCGATCTCGGGCGCCGGCGCCGGGGAGGAGGTCGACTTCGAGACCTACGAGCTCTACCTCCAGGGCCGCTACCACCTGAACCAGCGCACCGGGCCCGACATGAAGAAGGCGCTCGAGTTCTTCGGCTCGGCGCTCGATCGGGATTCCGGGTACGCTCGCGCCTGGTCCGGCCGCGCGGACAGCTACAGCTTGCTCCTGGACTACGACTACCTGACTGCGGAGGAGGCCGTGCCCAAGGCGGAGACCGCGGCGCGGAGGGCGCTGGAGCTCGATCCGGCGCTCGCCGACGCCCACACCTCGCTGGCCCTGATCCTGGATCTGGACGGGCGTACCGAGGAGGCCGAACGGGAGTACCGGCTGGCCGTGGAGATGGGACCGCGTCACGTGAACGCCAATCTCTGGCTCGGCGGCCACCTGGTGAGCGTGGGTCGCTACGGCGAGGCCCTGCCCTATCTGGAGCGCGCCGTGGAGCTCGATCCGCTCCTACCGGTGGCGCGCGCCAACCTGGTCATGGCCCTCTACGCGGGGCGGCGCTTCGAAGAGGCGATCGCTTCCGGGGAGGACGGCCAGGCTCACGCTCCGCCCGACTACGACCTGCTCGACTGGTGGCTGGCGTGGATCTACGCCGAGCAGGCCGGCCGATCGGACGACGCCCTAGCGATCACCGACAAGTGGCTCGAGCGGACCCGCGACGAGCCGGTGCCCAACATCCAGTGGAAGCTGCTGCGCGCCATCGCTCTCGCTCATGGTGGCCGCAAGGCCGAAGCCAGGGAGTTGATTGTCCGGATCGAGGAGCAGCGGGCGGCCGATGCGACCTATCGAGGCGTGGCCGACCTCATCGCTCTCGCCTACGCCGCGTTGGGCGATGCCGGCTCGTTCGTCGAGTGGGCCCGCGAGACGCTGAGCTTCGCCCCGTCGGAGTTCTCGCCGGGCAGCCTGGAGCACTCGCCCGAGTACGATCGGGTCCGCTCCGATCCCCGTTTCGTCGAGTTCCTCGACTGGCGGCGGTCCGCGAGCGGCTAACCGGCCGGGACGCTGACCTTCGACGACCGCAGGCCGACCTGGCCGGTGCCCGTGTTGCGCACCAGGGTGCGCAGGGTGTAGTCGCCATGGGGCAGCTCGAGGCGGCCGGCGTGCAGGTAGCCCTGCCGGCGGAGCTGCTCGCCGCTCTTGTCGAGATCGAACATCAGGTTCCGGGAGATGAAGTCGCGGATCGCGCCGCTCGAGTCGAGGGCGTAGGAGAACAGCTCGACGGCGAGCTTCTTGCCGCGCTGGCCCGCGAGCAGGGTGGTGCCGTCCACGGCCACCGACACGCTCAGCCCGGGCTTCGCGCCGTCCAGCGGCGCGGTCTCGACCTCGATGGCGATCCGCCCGCCCTCCCGGTCGCCGAGCAGCATCTGGGCGGTGGTCAGCCGGCGCTCGAGCCCGCTCTGCTCGCTGAACGGCTTGGGCGCGAAGTAGCCCGGCCGGTGGACTACGCGGGCGCCCCGGAGCTTTCGCTTGAGCTTGACGGTGAGGTTGCGATAGCGGCCGTCCAGCGGCAGATCCTCGGGCTGGATGGTCAGGACGTAGGTGACGCTGGTCCGGTCGAGGAGCGACTGCATGGCGTCGCCGAGATCGTTGTAGTTGCGATAGAACTCGCCCCCGGTCTTGTCGGCGATCAGGAAGAGGCCGTCGCTGGACGGCCGGCGCTCGCGGACGTCGGCCCCGGCGCGCAGGCCGCCGATGTCGACCGAGTGCACGGCCGCCCCGGAGCGCACGAACTCCTTGGACATCTGGTCGAGCCGGCTGAGGGTCGAGGTGTCGCCGAATCGCGCGTCGGAGTTGACCTCCCAGATCTGCCCGGTCATCGCCGCTTCGGCCTGGGCCTGCGCCTGCCCGCGATCGCTCGCTCGCCCCATGCCCAGCCCCAGCGGCACCGTGCTGTTGAAGCCCTCCGAGAACAGCACCACGTGCTTGCGCCCCTGCACCGCGCCGATCATCTGGGCGAGGGCGCCGAGCGAGCTCGACAGCGCCAGGATGCTGTTGCGGTCGGTGGCGGCGTCGGCTCCCGCCTGCATCGCGGTCAGGAGCTCCAGGATCTCGGCGTCGGTGTCGATTCCGCCCACCGACCGGCCGGGAATCGCCAGGCTCCCCGGGGGCTGGTCGCTCAAGACGATCCCGAGCGGGTCGGGGGCGCCGTAGAGCAGGCCGCGCATGCCGAGCGTGTCGATGGCGATCTCGATCTGCTCGCGATCGGGGGTGAAGCCGAGCAGAATCTCCGACCCGCGGGCCGAGTAGACCGCGACGCCTACCAGATCGGTCGGGTGGAGGTTCTCGGCGACGACCTTGCGCGCGGCGCGGCGGGCGCGCACGACGGCGCCCGGCTGCGACAGCGCGAGGTCGAAGAGCAGCAGGAAGTGTCTCCGCGCCGGCACGGAGATGTCCTCCACCGGGGACTGCGGCGCGCCGCCGCCACCGAGGTCGATGGCCTCGAAATCGAGGATCTGGCGCTTCTTGCGCCCGTCGCGAACCTCGAAATCGGCCGCCGTGAGGCCGCGAACCGGTCGACCGTCGACGACGACCTGGACCGGGATGTCGACGACGACGACCTCGGTGACGTCGGCAAAGCGCTTCTGGGCCGAGGCCGGCGGCACCAGGGCGAGGCCGGCGGCGAGGAGCAGACAGCTCGCCGTCCTGAGTGTCCGGGGCATGATGCTCACCATGGTAGCAAGTCGGATGCCGGCGGCCGGCGGGCCGGCGGTTAGCGATCCGTCGCCAGTCTCTGTTCGAGGAACCAGTCGAGCAGCTCGACCAGCTCCGCTTCGGTCGGCGGCTGATGGTGCCGATCGGGAGCGCGCGTATAGCGGACCCGGTCCGCGCCCTGCCGCTCGAGCTCCTCGACCATCTGGTCGGAGAAGCTCACCGGGACGAGCGGGTCGAGGACGCCGTGGAAGACCCAGACGGGAGTGTTTACCAGCCGCTCGGCCCAGAGCGGACTCGCCTCCCCGGACATCGGCGCGATCGCCGCGAACCGGTCCGGGCTCCGGTAGGCGGCGTGCCACACTCCCTCCGCGCCCATGCTCTGGCCCGCGAGGTAGATGCGCTCGGGATCGACCCGGTACTCGGTCGCGATCTCGTCGATGAGCGGCAGCAGCCCCTCGGCCTCCGTCCACGACCTGCCGGGGGGACACTGCGGCACCAGCACGAGGAACGGCACCGGGTGCCGTCCCGCTTCGACCAACCGCGGGATCGGGTACTTGAACAGCACTCGCGGATCGGTGCCGAGGCCGCGGGCGCCGTGCAGGTAGACCAGCAGCGGCCAGGCCTCGGACGACCGGTCGTAGCCGGGCGGCCGGTAGAGGAGGTAGGGGAGCTTGCCCTGGAGCAGCTCTTCGGGCTCCAGGCGCCGCACCACTTTGGTCGCCGGCTCGACGACCGGCGCCGGCCCCGGCACCGCCCGCGCGGCCGCCAGGAAGAGAACGAGCGCCGAGGCCGCGGTCATCGGTGCGGCCGGTCCTTCAGCCGGTAGACGAATCGCAGCCCCGACCAGGTCTCGTCGATCGCGCACACCTTGTTGTCGACCAGGCCGAGATCGAGGCCCGTCCGCTGCACGACGTCGAACGCGAGGTCGGTGGCCACTCCGGAGCTCTTCTTCGGCCAACCGATCCAGAGGCCGCCGTCCGGCACGAGCAGCTCGCGAAATCCGGGCAGCCGGCGGGCCAGATCGGCAGCCCGCCGGGTGAAGAAGACCATGACGTCGAAGCGTCCCTGCGCGCGCCGGACGAGCCGCACGTCGGGGGGCAGCTCGCCGAGCTCGAAGCCCGGTGGCGCGGCGATCAGGCCCACCCGCTGGCCGGGCTTGATGCCGAGCTTCTTGGGCAGCGGCGTGCCTGAGTATCCGGCCGGCATGCGGGTTCCCGGCCCTACATTCGCTCCGGCGTGGGCAGGCCGAGCAGCTCGCACAGCGCACGCATGCCGGCGGCGAAGACGCGGGTGGTGGCGAGCCGCACCGCCCGCACCTCGGCGTCGCTCTCCTGCAGGATCGGATGCTTGTGATAGAGGGCGTTGAATTTCTGGGCGAGCTCGAGCGCATGGCGGGCGACGAGCGAGATCTCGAGCGTCTCGCCGGCGCTGCGCACCCGGCCGGAGGTCTGGGCGACGGCGAACACCAGGTCCCAGAGGTCGTCCTGCCAGAGCTCGGCGGGCAGCGCCGAGACCTCCTCGGGAGCGATCTCGGAGGCCAGGCCCTCCTCCGCGAGCCGCCGCCAGATGTTGCCCGCCCGCACCAGCGAGTAGAGCAGGTAGGGCCCCGACTCGCCCTCGAAGTTGAGCGCCTCGTCGAAGTCGAAGGCGATCACCCGCGTGGTCGTCGCCTTGGTCATGAAGAAGCGCAGCGCCGCGGTGCTGATCTCGCCGGCGAGCCGCTCGAGATCCGGGCCGCCGATCTCCCGGTTGCGCGCCAGAATCTCCTCCCGGGCCTTCTCGATCAGGCGGTCGAGCAGGTCGTCGGCCTTGACGCCGATGCCCTTGCGGCCCGACATCTCGAGGCTCGCGGCCTCCCGATCGTCCTGGTCGTCGAGGAAGCCGAGCTGGCGGGCGGCGGCGGTGGAGAGCGACACCATCTCGTAGGCGAAGTGGATCGAACGCTCGGCCTGGCTGTCGAATCCGAGCCGCTCGAGGCCGACTCGGACGACCTTCTGCAGGTAGCTCTGGCGGGCGTCGATGACGTTGATCACCCGGTCGGCGGTGCCGAACGGCGGGTGCTCACCGGCGTCTTCGACCACCGTTTGCCAGACGCCGGTCTCCTCCCAGAGGCGGTAGCCGAAGTCCCTGCCCAGCAGGCCGAACTTCCACAGCTGATAAGCGATGTCCTTGGCCACGTAGGTCGCCGTGCCGTCGGAGCGGACGATCACCTTGTCGGGATCCTCGAGGCCGGCGAACTCCTCGCTCTCGGCCAGCGGCATGACCCAGCAGCCGGCGTTCTTGCCCGCCTCTTCGAGCCGCACCGCGCCGCGCTCGACCAGCTGCTCGAACGCGGTCGAGAAGAAATCTCGTCCGAGGATGGCGCTCTCGTGGGTGAGCAGATCGTAGGAGACGCCGAGGCGCGCCATGGTCTCGAGGTGCCGGCGCACCACCCGGCGGGCGACCAGGCGGCCGACCTCGGCGCGCTCGCCCTCGCCGTGCTCGAGCTCCCGCAGCGTCGCCCGCCGCCGCTCGAGCCGCTCCGCGTCCGCTTCGTACCAGGCGCCGACCTCGCTGTAGAGGTCCCAGCAGTAGACGTCGAACGGCTCGTCGAGCGCCGCGATGTCGTCGCCCGACAGGCCGCGCAGATCGAGGAGCCCGACCACCACGTCGGCGAGCT
>JBFGLX010000135.1:0-8716 GCA_041575955.1 Thermoanaerobaculia bacterium | reverse complement strand
TGGGCCCTCTACAGCGCCCTCAAGCGGCGCTTCGACGGCCAGCCGTGGCCGAGCTGGCCGCAGACCTACCGGCTGCGCGAGGGCGCCACCCTCGAAGTCGCCCGCCGCGAGCTCGAGGAGGAGATCCACTTCCAGCAGTTCTGCCAGCTGCTCTGGTTCCGCCAGTGGTCGGGCCTGCGCGCGGCGGCGCGAGCGCGCGGCATCCGGATCCTCGGCGACCTGCCGATCTACGTCGCCCTCGACAGCGCCGACGTCTGGGCGCATCGGGAGATCTTCGATCTGGACGACGACGGCCGTCCGAACGCCGTTGCCGGGGTGCCGCCCGACGCGTTCAGCGACTCCGGACAGCTCTGGGGGCATCCTCTCTATCGCTGGGACCGGCTGTCTGCGACCGGCTTCGAGTGGTGGATCGAGCGCCTGCGGGCGTCGCTGCGAATCGCCGATGTGGTGCGCATCGATCATTTCCGCGGCTTCGCCGCCTCCTGGCGCATCCCACCCAAGGCCGCGAGCGCGCGCGACGGCGCCTGGGGCGCCGGACCCGGGATCGCCTTCTTCACCGCGGTGCGCGCCGCCCTCGGCCACCTGCCGATGATCGCCGAGGACCTGGGCGAGATCACCCCCGACGTCCGCAAGCTCCGGCGGGAGGCGCAGATCCCGGGCACTCGCGTGCTCCAGTTCGCGTTCGACGATCCGGCCAGCGAGCACGCGCCGCACAACCTCGCCGGCGACACCTGCCTCTACACCGGGACTCACGACAACCCGACCACCGCCGCCTGGTTCGACGGCCTGGACGCGGCCGCCCAGGGACGGGTGCTCGCCTATACCGGCGCCGTCCGCGACGAGATCCACTGGGCGCTGATCCGCACGGCGCTGGTCTCGGTCGCCGCCACCACCGTCTTCCCGATGCAGGACGTCCTCGGCCTCGGGCCGGAGGCGCGGATGAACGATCCGGCCGCGGCCGAGGGCAGCTGGCGGTGGCGGCTCGACCGACTTCCCGGGGCGGCTACGGCCGCCCGTCTGCGGCGCCTGACCGAGCTCGCCGGGAGGCTCGGCGGCTCCGGCCCGCGCCCCGGCTCGAAGCCGTGAGCGGCCGCGACCGCAGCGCGGCGCTCGGCATCACCCTCCTGGCGGACGGGGCCCGCGCCCGCATCCGCTCCGACGGTGCCGAGCAGGTCTGGCTCTGCCTGTTCGACGGCGTCGACTCGGTCGAGAGCGAGCGGCTGCCGCTGGAGCGCGGGCCCGACGGCGTGTGGGAGGGGACGTTCGCCGGTCTCGCCGCCGGCCAGGTCTACGGCGTGCGGGCCGCCGGCCCGCACGCGCCGGGGCGCGGGCAGCGCTTCGACCGGGCCAAGCTGCTGCTCGATCCGTACGCCCGCGCGGTGGTCGGCGGCGTACGCTGGCGCCCCGAGATCGAAGCGCGCGCCCACGGCGTCGACAGCGCCGCGGTGGCGCCGCGCGGAGTGATCACGGCATCGGCCTTCGACTGGCAGGGCGACCGGCACCCGCGGACGCCGTGGGCCGAGACCGTGCTCTACGAGGCTCACGTCAAAGGCCTGACCCGGCTCCATCCCGAAGTGCCGGAGGAGGCCCGCGGCACCTACCTCGGCCTCGCCCACCCCGCGGTCGTCGAGCACCTGGTCTCGCTGGGGATCACCGCCGTCGAGCTCATGCCGGTCCAGCAGTCGTTCACCGAGCGCCACCTGGTCGAGAGCGGCCTGACCAACTACTGGGGCTACAACCCGGTCGCGTTCTTCGCCCCCGACGCCGGCTACGCGGCCGGGACCGATCCGGTCGAAGAGTTCAAGGAGATGGTCCGCCGCCTGCACGCGGCGGGTCTCGAAGTGATCCTCGACGTGGTCTTCAATCACACCGCCGAGGGGGACGCCGAAGGGCCGACGCTGTCGTTCAAGGGGCTCGACAACGAGCTCTACTACCGGCTCGACCCCGGGGATCGGTCGCGGTACCTGAACCACTCCGGCTGCGGCAACACGCTCGACTTCGGCCGCCGGCGCGTGGTCGGCCTGGCGCTCGACTGCCTGCGCTACTGGGTCGAGGAGATGCACGTCGACGGCTTTCGCTTCGACCTCGCGGTCGCCCTGGGCCGCGGCCGGAGCGGGCGGTTCGAGCCTCGGGGTCCGTTCTTCGAAGCGGTCGCGGCCGAGCCGGTGCTGGCGCGGACCAAGCTCATCGCCGAGCCCTGGGACCTGGGCCCGGACGGCTACCAGCTCGGCCGGTTCCCGCCCGGCTGGCGCGAGTGGAACGACCGCTTTCGCGACTGCGTGCGCGCCTACTGGCTCGGCGACCCGAGCGTCACGGAGGAGCTCCGGCTGCGGCTCGACGGCAGCCCCGACCTCTTTCCCGCCACCCGTGGCCGCGGCCCGGCGAGCATCAACTACGTCACCAGCCACGACGGCTTCACCCTCGCCGACCTGGTCAGCTACGAGCGCCGGCACAACCAGCTCAACGGCGAGCGGAATCGGGACGGGCATCCGGACGAGCTGAGCGGCAACTTCGGCGTCGAGGGGCCGAGTGACGAACCGGCGGTCGTCGAGCGGCGGCGCCGCGCCCGCCGCGGGATGCTCGCCGCCCTGGCGCTCGCCCGCGGCGTGCCGATGATCGCGCACGGCGACGAGCTCGGCCGCACCCAGCGCGGCAACAACAACGCCTACTGTCAGGACAACCCGATCAGCTGGGTCGACTGGCGGTCGGCGTCCGCCCGCCACGGCCCGGCGGCGCTCCTGCGGTGGCTCCTGAGGCTCAGGAAGCGTCTGCTCCGCGCCGGCGGTCGTCGCCGCGGGACGGAGGAAGATCGCGGCTGAGGAGCGCGAGCCGCCCGACCGGCGCTACCGGCGCCCGCGCAGGCGGTCGCGGACCGGGTCGACGGCGTAGCCGGCGCGCTCGAACAGCCGGCGCAGGAGCCCGACGCTGTCGAGCCAGGCGAGGCCGGCGACCGCGGCCTCGTCGTCCGGACGGCCGCTCATCAGCCAACCGCAGAGGGCCGTCAGCCCGCGCCACTCGAGCAGCAGCTCGAGCTCTTCCTTACGCACCCACTCCTGGCCCTCGTAGCGGTTGAGCCCCACGAGGCGCGCGCCGTCCGGGCGCGCCAGCCAGCGCTCCAGCACGGCCGCCAGCCCGGCCCTGCCGGGCGCTTCGACCGGCGCCAGCCAGTCCTCCTCGAGCGCCAGCCCGAGCACCGGCAGGCTGCTCGGGTCGGGGTCGGAGCCGAAGCCGGCGCCTCCGGTGAGCTCCTCGAGGACCCGCGACCAGAGCTCCGCGTCGAGCTCGTCGTCGATCGCCGCCCGCACGGCCCGGACCCCGAGCAGCGCCCGCCAGAGATCGAGCGAGCTCTCGAGCCGGCCGGCCGCCTGCCGGCGGACGTCCTCCATCCGCCGGCTGGCCGGCCACGGCAGCCCTTCGACCGCCGCCCGCAGGCCGGCGCTCGCCGGCACGCGGGCGAGACCCGCCGCCAGCGCCCGCCGGTCCAGACGCGGCCAAAGGGCGAGGGCGCGCTTTTCGATTCGGCGCAGGTCCTGGGCGGCCGGCTCCACGGTCGGCGAGCCGGGGCGCTCGGCTTCGCTCCCGGGCGCCCCGTTAACAGCCGGCGCGCCAGGCTCGAGCCAGGCCGCGAGGGCGGCGATCAGCGGCCGCCACTCGAGCAGCTCGAGCTCCAGTTTGACGTTGCGCACGCCGCGGCCGCCGAGCTGCTCGGCGAGGGCGGCGTAGGACTCCTGGACGGTCCTGAGTACCGGCCGGAAGTCGATCAGGACGCGGCTCTCGTACGGCCCCAGGTCGGCGGCCAGGCCGCGCTCGGCCAGCTCGTCGGCGCGGGCCAGGAAATAAAGGCCGCTGGTCCGGTCGCGGAAGCGGTAGACCGTCGCCGGCTCGAGCTCGGCGAGGAAGCTCGCGACCCCCGGCAGGGTGCCGGCAACCCGGTCGGGCGAGTTGTTGAAGAGCACGATCGATCGCTCGGCGTCGCGGCCGTTGGCGTAGGCGAGGACGTTAACCGCCGGCGCGCCGCGCTCGTCGACCAGATCGAGCAGCCGGAAGTCCTCGACCCCGGCGAAGCGCGCTCGCCGGCGCAGCAGCGGGAAGATCTCGCGCCGGTGCCGGTCCAGGATCGCCGTATCGGTCTCCTCGCCCAGGCGCGCGCGCCGAAACTCCATGCCGTACTTCTCACGATAGCCCTCGAACTGGCCGTGAGCGACCATCGGCAGCCCCGGCAGGGTCGCCAACACCACGCAGGCGCCGAAGTAGCGGTCACCGGCGCCGAACTGCTCGATCGCGCTGTCCTCGTCGGGATTGCTGAGGAAGTTCACGTAACGCTTGAGGATCTCGGGGTCGAAGGCGAGGGTCTCACGGATCATCCGGCCGAGCTTCGCGGTCTCGCCGTCGCGCAGCAGGTTCATGAAGGCGCTGTTGTAGACCCGATGCATGCCCAGCGAGCGGACGAAGTAGCTCTCCATGAGCCAGAAGGCTTCAGCCAGCAGCAGGGTGTCGGGCCGCTCTTCGGCGACCCGGTCGACCACCTCGCGCCAGAACTCGTCGGGCATCGCCCGCCTGAACTCCTCGCGGGTGAGCGCGTGCTGCGATCGGGACGGAATCGCCCCGCCCTTGCCCGGCTCGGGGAACCAGAGCCGCTGGACGTGACGCCGGGCCAGCGTCATCGCGGCGTCGAAGCGGATGATCGGAAACGACTCGGCGACCCGCAGGATCGTCCGGACCACGGCCGCGCGCGTTTCGGGATTCAGATAGTCGAGCTGCGCGGTGTCGTTCCAGGGGGTGCTGGTGCCGTCGTTGCCGTGGTAGACGTAGCGCTCCTCGCCGGTCGTCCGGTCGACCCGCTTGAACACCACCGCCGCATCGGTGCGATCGTAGTAGTGGTCCTCGAGGTAGATCCCGACCCGCGGATCGGAGCTCAGGTCGGGCCCGTCGAAGGTGTAGGCGGGGAACGGGCAGCGGGCCGCCGCCAGGAAGCGCTCGGGGTGCTCGATCACCCAGCGCGAGTCGATGCCCATGTGATTCGGCACCATGTCGGCGGCGAGACGGATGCCGTGCTCCGCCGCGCGCTCGGCGAGCTCGGCCACCGCCCCCGCGCCGCCCAGCTCGGCGGCGATCTCGTAATCCCGCAGCGAATAGGCTGAAGCCAGGGCGTCGGCGTCCCCGCGCAGCTGCTTGATCCTGGCCGACGCCTCGCTCCGCTCCCAGATGCCGATCAGCCAGAGGCCGCTGACGCCGCGCTCGGCCAGGCGGGCGAGCTCGCGATCGGGGATCTGGTCGAGGCGCTCGATCTCCCGGCCGTGCTCGCGCGACAGCTGATCGAGCCAGACGTAGCTGTTCTTGGCGATCAGCACCAACGGCTCCATCCAGTGGAGATCCGAGCTGTAGTTGGGCGGCTCGTCCTCGAAACCGTCGTAGACCGGCAGCTCCACCGGCCCGGGGCCGGGCGGGAAGCGCGGCGCCTCCTCTTCCGAGATCAGGTCGAGGCTGCCGGTGAGCGCGGCGCGCTCGCCCGCTTCGAGCTCCCGCCACTCGTTGAGCAGGTACCGCACCTGCTCGGCGAGCGACTCGGGCGCCGCCAGGACCGGGGCGCGGAGCGAGCCCCCCAGGCTCGGCGAGCGCGGATCGAGCGGCGGCGCGCGGTCCAGCACCTCGGGCAGCTCCTCGAGCAGCCGCGTCCAGGCCGAGCTCGCGCGCAGAGCGGAGCCCTGCAGCCGGCGGCAGACCGGCGCCGCGGCCGGGTTGGTGTCGAGCGCCCAGACCAGGATCGCCTCGACCAGCACCGAGCGCAGGTCGTCGTCCGAGCCGGTGGCGGCGGGCAGCGCTCCGGCCGCCGTCGACAGGCGGGGCGCCTCGCGTTTCTCCAAGACCGCGGCGCTCAGCGCGTCGAGCGCCGCCCGCACCCCGTCCTCGGTCAGCCGCTCGGCCAGCTCACCCAGCAGCCGGGCGGCGAGCTCCGGCGTACGCTCGAAATACTCTTCGAGGCGCCGCCTCAGGACCCCTGCCAGCTCGACCGCGGCGCTCAACCGGCCCGCCGAGAGCGGCTCGTCGCCGGCACCGGAGTCCAGCCGGGCCGCCAGCTCGCGGGCGAAGCGCAAATCGGTCAGCGTGAGCGGCCGGCCGGGGTCGATCGCGTCTCCGTCCCGGAGGATCCGGGCCGCGACGTCCCTGGAGATGCGTATGCCCATTCGCGATCACGCCCCCGCCCGGCACCCGCTGGGTCCGAAGGGCCTCATGCCCGGGGAGTCGGCCGTGGGCACGGCGCTAGTCCAGCTTCGCCAGCAGCGCGATCAGATCGACCACCCGGTTCGAGTACCCCCACTCGTTGTCGTACCACGAGATGACGTTGGCGAAGCCGTTGCCCTCCGTGGCGGTCGAGGGGGCGTCGAAGATCGAGGAGTGCGGGTTGCCGATGATGTCGCTCGACACCAGGGGATCCTCCGAGTACTGGACGACCTGGTTCATCGGTCCCGCCGCCGCCGCGCGCACCGCGTCGTTGATCTCGGCGACGCTCGGGCGCTGCCGGAGGCGCACCGAGAGATCGACGATCGAGCCGTCCGGCACCGGCACCCGGATCGCCATGCCGTCGAGCTTGCCGTCCAGGTGCGGCAGCACCTTGCCCACCGCGCGCGCGGCGCCGGTGGTCGTCGGAATCACGTTGACCGCCGCCGCCCGGCTCCGGCGCAGGCTCTTGTGCGCCACGTCGGCCAGGCGCTGGTCGTTGGTGTAGGCGTGGACGGTGGTCATCAGCCCCTCCTCGATGCCGAACGCGTCGTCGAGGATCTTCGCCAGCGGGGCGAGGCAGTTGGTCGTGCAGGAGGCGTTCGAGACGATCCGATGAGACGGCTCGAGCGCCCCCTCGTTGACGCCGATGACCACCATCGCGTCGACCTCGTCCTTCGGCGGCACGGTCAGGACGACGCGCCGGGCGCCCGCGGCGAGGTGCAGCTCGAGCCGCTCGCGCTCGCGGAAGACGCCGGTCGATTCCACCACCACGTCGACCCCCAGCTCGCCCCACGGCGCCTGCGAGGGATCGCGCTCGGCGGTCATCCGGATCTCCCGGTCGCCGACGTAGAGCGTCTCCTCGTCGACGCTCACCCGCTCGTCGAACACCCCCATGACGGTGTCGTACTTGAGCAGGTAGGCGAGCTGCTCGTTCTCGAACAGATCGTTGATCCCGACGACCTCGATGTCGTCCCGATCGTTCAGGATGCGGAAGACGCTGCGCCCGATGCGGCCGAAGCCGTTGATGCCTACGCGCACCGTCATCAGGCCGCCTCCGGCTGGTCCATGGCGCCCAGCTTGCGGATCAGGTCGACCACCCGGTGGGCGTAGCCCCAGCTGTTGTCGAACCAGCAGAGCGTCTTCGAGACCCGCTCGGCCAGCACCAGCGTCGCCTGCGAATCGAACGTGCCGGAGTAGGTGGTGTGCAGGATGTCGCTCGACACGATCGGGTCGTCTTCGTAGGCGAGGATCTCGCGCCAGTCGGCGGCGGCCGCGGTGCGGATGACCTCGTTGATCGCCACCTCGGTGACCGGCCGCTCGTGCCAGCAGACCAGGTCCACCACCGAGCCGTTGGGCACCGGCACGCTGATCGCCTGGGCGTTGATCCTGCCCTCGAGCTCGGGCAGCAGGTCCATCAGCATGCGCGCGGTGCCGGTCTGCTGCGGAATGATGTTCTCGGCCGCGGCCCGGCCGCGCCGCGGGTCCTCGGCCGGCACGTCGGCGAGCCGATGCTGGTTCGAGTACGCGTGCACCGCGCCCACGAAGGCGCGCTCGATGCCAAAGGCGCGCTCCAGGATGCGCAGCACCGGCGCCACGCAGTGCGCGGTGCAGGAGGCGTTGGACACGATCCGATGCTCGGGGCGCAACTGGGCGTCGTTGACCCCCATGACCACGGTCAGGTCGGGCGGGTCCTTGGGCGGAGCGCACAGGATCACCCGCTTGGCGCCGCCCTCGAGATGGTGCTCGACCTCCCGGCGCGTCCTCTGGATGCCGGCCGCCTCGATCACGATGTCCACCCCGAGATCGCCCCAGGGGGCGTCGGCGGCCGAGGCCAGCGACAGCATCGGGATCTGGCGTCCGACCACGTAGAGATGGCCGTCCCGGATGCTGAGCTCGTCCGGAAACGGTCCCAGGATGGTGTCGAACCGGATCAGGTACTCGACCGCGGTCGAATCGGCGATCTCGTCGATCGCGGCGATGCGGATCCGCTCGTCGCGATAGAGGATGCGCAGCAGGTCCCTGCCGATCCGGCCCATGCCGATGAGGGCGATTCTCAGTTCGCTCATGTCGAAGCTCTCCCGCCGGCCGCCGCCCGTCGCGGTCCGTCCCGCCCATCGGCCGGCCGGCGCGTGCGATTCTATTCGTTCTCGGCGCACCGTGCCGAAGACGGCCGCCCCTGGCGCCCGCCCGGGCCGCCGGGTAACCTTCGAGCGCCATGGCCAGACTCGTCCTGCTCGGACCGCAGAGGCTCCGCCCAACGGTGCGCCAGGTGGTCGCCGATCTCGGCATCGCCGGCCCGATCGCCGCGGTCACCGCCGGCTGGCAGGAGCGTGAGCAGGAGGACGACGAGCTCGCCGAGCACCTGCGGGAGGAGACCTGCAACCTCGAGCTGCACCGGCGCGGCGAGGAGGTGCTGGCCGAGGATCCGCAGCTGCTGGCGGCCCTCGCGGAGCTCCGCGAAGAGCGGCGCGCGACGCAGCGGCTCTACCGGCTG
>JBFGLX010000134.1:0-8861 GCA_041575955.1 Thermoanaerobaculia bacterium | reverse complement strand
CCTGCTCGAGCGGCAGGCCAGCGGCCTGGGGGAGGTCTCGCTCGAGTACCAGGACACCCTGCAGCTCCGAATCGGGCCGCGCACCCTGCCGGTGCAGGTTTCGGGCGTCAACCCGCCCTACGGCGAGATGCGCAACCTGATCCCGCAGGCCGGCGGCCGCTTCATCAACCCGATCGACGAGGCGCAGAAGCGGCGCGTCGCCTTCATCGGCAACGAGCTGGCCGAGACGCTGTTCGGCGCCGGCCAGCCGGTGGGCCAGACCTTCCGCCTGCACGGCTCGCCGTTCACCGTCGTCGGGGTGCTCAAGCGCAAGGTCCAACAGTCGTCCTACAGCGGCCGCGACAAGGACAAGCTGGTCATCCCGGCGGCCACCTTCCGGGCGCTCACCGGGCAGGAGTACCTGAACAACTTCATCTTCACTGCCCGAGACGTCGACCGGACCGAGGCGGTCACGGCCGAGGTGCTGCGCACCATCGCCGGCAAGCACCGCTTCGACCCCACCGACGAAGAGGCCCTGATGATCTGGGACACCGCCCAGATGGCCCGCTTCTTCAGTACCTTCTCGCTCGCCTTCAGGCTGTTTCTGGGCATCATCGGCGCACTCACCCTGGTGGTGGGCGGCATCGGCGTCTCCAACATCATGAACGTGGTGGTCGAGGAGCGGACGCCCGAGATCGGCATCAAGATGGCGCTCGGCGCCCGGCCGCGGGCGGTGCTCGGCCAGTTCCTGCTCGAGACCCTGATCGTCACCGGCGTCGGCGGCGTCATCGGCCTCGGGATCACCGCCGCCATCTGCGCCGCCTTCCCGACCCTCGGCCGGGACGCCATCGACTTCGTCGGGGTGCCGACGGTGTCGCCGTTGGTGGCCGGCACCACCGCCGCCCTGCTGGGGCTGATCGGCCTGGTCGCCGGCTTCTTCCCGGCGCGCGCCGCCGCCAACCTCGACCCGGTGGTGGCGATGAAGATGCAATGAGGCACGGAGCGGGAGCGACATGAAGCTCGTCTGGCAGCTGTTCTGGCGCGCCTCGCGGGTGCAGGCCAAGCGCGCCATCCTCACGGTGGCGGCGATCGCCTGGGGATCGCTGTCGCTGGTGCTGTTGCTGGCGTTCGGCGACGGGCTCGGCCAGCAGCTCGACCGGGCGAGCGCCGGGTTGGGGCGCGACATCGCCATCTTCTGGCCCGGCCAGACCACCAAGCCGTGGCAGGGGCTGCCCGCCGGGCGGCCGATCCGCCCGCGCATCGAGGACATCAAGCTCATCGAGCGGCGGGTGCCCGGCCTGCTCGGCGTGTCGGGCGAGATGGTCAACTGGCGCACTGCCCTGACCCGGGGCGACAAGACGGTCAACGGCCGCATCAACGGCGTCAGCCTGGCCTACGGCTGGCTCAGGAACCACGTCGCCGACAGCGGCGGGCGGTTCCTGAACCCGCTCGACGACGCCCAGCGCCGGCGCGTCATCTTTCTCGGCAACGAGCTGGCCGCCGACCTGTTCGGCGAGACGGAGCCGGTGGGTCAGACCCTGCTGGTCGACAACGTGCCCTACACCGTCATCGGGGTCATGAAGCGCAAGCTCCAGAACTCCTCCTACGGCGGCATGGACGAGGACCACGGCGTCATCCCGCTCCGCACCTACTGGGCGCAGTACGGCCGCGACCGGCTCAACAACATCGTCATACGGCCCGAGGACCCAGACCGCATGGACGAGGCGGTGGCCGAGCTGCGCGCGGTGCTCGGCGCCAAGTACGGCTTCGACCCCGCGGACGAGCGGGCGCTCGGCCTGTGGGACACCGTCGAGGGCTCCAGGATCTTCGACAAGATGATGCTCGGCATCCAGATCTTCCTCGGCATCATCGGCGCGCTCACCCTGATCGTCGGCGGCGTCGGGGTGGCCAACATCATGTACGCGGTGGTCAAGGACCGGACGCGCGAGATCGGCGTCAAGATGGCGCTCGGCGCGCGCTCGAGCTGGGTGGTCGGGCCGATCGTGCTCGAGGGGCTGACCTACACGCTGCTGGGCGGCATCGTGGGGCTGCTGATGGCCACCGGTGTGGTGATCGTCTTCGAGCTCCTGCCCCAGTCCGGCAACGAGGCGCTCGAGATGCTGGGGCGGCCGGCGCTCTCGCCCGGCATCGGGCTCGCCACCGCCGGCATCCTGGGCGCCATCGGGCTGGCCGCCGGTTACTTCCCGGCCCGCCGCGCCTCCCGCATCGACCCGGCCGAGACCCTGCGCTACGAGTGACTCTGGCGATGGCGAAGAGAAACCGGCAGCAGGACGCCGCCGTCGCCAACGGCGCCGTCATCCACATGCGGGGCATCCGCAAGGTCTACGACACCGGCAAGATCCAGGTCGAGGCGCTGCGCGACATCGATCTCGACGTCGTGCCCGGCGAGTTCCTGGCGATCGTCGGGCCCTCGGGCTCGGGCAAGTCGACGCTGATGAACCTGATCGGCTGCCTCGACACCCCCACCGACGGCCGCTACCTGCTGCGCGGCGAGCCGGTGGCCGGCATGAAGCGCGACCAGCTCGCCGACATCAGGAACCGCCGCGTCGGCTTCGTCTTCCAGAACTTCAACCTGCTGCCTCAGATCACCGCCTACGAGAACGTCGAGATGCCGCTGCTGTTCGGCGGCGTCGGCAAGAAGAAGCGCCACCAGCGGGTCGAGGAGCTATTCGAGCGCGTCGGGCTCGCCGACCGCATGGAGCACAAGCCCTCCGAGCTCTCGGGCGGCCAGATGCAGCGCGTCGCCGTCGCCCGCGCCCTCGCCATGAACCCCGACATCGTCCTCGCCGACGAGCCCACCGGCAACCTCGACACCGCCTCCGGCGGCGACATCCTCGACCTCTTCCAGGAGCTCTGGCGGCAGGGCACCACCATGCTGGTGATCACCCACGACAAGGCGCTAGCCCGCAGGGCCCAGCGTCAGATCGAGCTGGTCGACGGGCGGATCGTGACGGACTCGGGTGCGGGGAACCGATAGGGTTCGCTCGATCTCCGGCCGCTCCCCTGCCGGCTACCGGGCGTGTCAAACGTCGGAGCGGCGCGACGCTTCGGACGGCCGGCGCTTGACGTACAACGCGTTGACCACCACCCGGCGGCCCTTTTCGAGCTCCACCCGCACCGTCCTGCTCTGGACGACCGGCTCGAGGCCGCGGTCGGCCATCTCGGCGTCGAGGGTCGCGGCGTCCACCAGGTAGGTGGTGCCCGAGGAGAAGCCGCTGTAGAGGTGCGGCTTGCCGGGGATCGGGTGGACGCCAGTGCCGTGCAGATCGGTCTCGGGGGTGAAGACGGCGACCAGGAGCCGGCCGCCGGGCGCCAGCACCCGGGCGCTCTCGTCCAGCGCACGGCTCCACTCGGCCTGGCTCCCGGCGCAGTGGTAGATGCCGAGCGCCACGACCAGGTCGAAGGCGCCGTTCGCGAAACGGCCGAGGTCGTCCATCCGGCCGCGCCGCACGCGCCGCTTCGCCTGCCGCTCGCCCACGATGGCCGCGATGCGCTTCCGGGTGTGGGCGATCATCGCCCGCGAGCCGTCGAGGGCGTGGAAGTCGAATCCCCGTTCGGCCAGGACGGCCGTGTTGCGTCCCCCGGCGCAGCCCAGGTCGAGGACCTTGAGCTCCGACGGCTCGCCGGCGGTTGGGAGGATCTCCATCAACCGCACGTCGGGATCGCGCAGGGCGAACCGCTCGACCGACTCGGGGCTCTCCCAGAGCGGGTTTGCGGCGGGCTCGGGCACGCGGCAACGATACGACAAGCCGTTCTATCCATCCGCCGAGCCGAGCTCTGCGGCCTCGGCCAGCAGGCGGGCGCCGACTGCCAGGACCGCGATCAGGAGCGGCAGGACGAGCAGCTGGCCCGGACCGCGCGAGCTGCTGGTCAAGAGCAGCCCGAGCGCCGCCAGCGCGATCGCCCCGCGGCCGAGCGCCAGGTGCAGGACCCGGAGCGGGCGCAACGTCTCACTGCGCCGCCGGCGCGCCTCGTCGAGCACCAGCCGGGCTCGCGCGCGCCAGTAGACGGCATCGGCGGGTGGGGTGCTCGCCGCCGCTGCGGTCAGCGGCTCGAGCAGCCGCGCGACTTGGGCGGCTTCTTTCTCGGTCTTGGACTTCTCGCTCATGGGACTCTCGCTCCTGGGCTTTCGCTCATCGATCGGTCCTTTCGAGTCCGGCGAGGAGCTTCTTGCGGGCGCGGGAGAGCAGCACCCTGACGCTGGTCGAGGCGACGCCCGTGATCTCGGCGATCTCCTTGTGTGGCAGCTCGAGGACGTAGGCCAGCCACAAGAGGGCTCGGGCCCTGGCAGGGAGGCGGGACAGCGCGCGTTCGACGTCGACGCGCTCCCCATAGCTCCGCTCGGGCGAGCTTCCGCCGCGCTCGAGCAGCGCGGCGAACCCCCACCTGCGGGTCCAGCGCCTGCGGTCCCGGATCAGGTTCGTCGCGATCCGGAACAGGTACCGCCGGCGGGCGACCGGGTCGTCGTCGGTGAAAGCGGCGCCGAGGAACCGGGTGAAGGTCTCCTGGAAGACGTCCTCGGACTCCTCGGCGCTGTCGCAGGTGCGCCGGACATAACCCAACAGGTCGGGTGCCACGCTCTCGTACCAGCGCCGGAACTCCTCCGGATCCATGGCATCAGGTTGCTGGATCCGCGTTCTCGCGACCGGCGCGCGCCCTGGTGAGAGCTGCGCCGACCAGGTACCCGAGCCCCAGGGCCGCGGACAGGCTCCCCAGCACCAGCAGCAGCTCGTGGCCGCTGAAATCGGTCTGCGCGTAGGCCGTGATCAGCGCGACCCCGGCGAACACCAGCAGGATCGCGCGCCGGATCGCATTCCTGACCCAGGCCTCCGGCGACTCGTAAGAGCCCAGCAGCCGCTCGATGGACCGGCGCCCGTCGGGCGACTGGAGCACCTCGAGGAACTCCTCCGAGCTCAGCTTGTCGAGGATCTGCTTCGACAGCTCGTGCTTGCGCGCCAGCTTTCGCTGGTGGGCGGCGTAGAGGAGGTAGGCGACGATGAGCAGCGCCGTCACCTGGATCAGGACCAGGGCCGTGGCGTGGAAGGTGGGATCGAACACCGCTTTTCTCCTCGGACTCTAGCGCTCGGCGGAGACCGCCGGCGAGGTCTCGGGCACGGCGGCTCCGGCGGCGGAGGGCACTCGCCGCAGCTCTGCGGCCAGGGCGGCCTCCAGCACCGGATCCCGAGCGTCCCGGTACTGCTCGAACGTATAGCTCGCCTCGACGTCCACCGGCAGGTAGGCGGCGTCTCCCAGCGACGGGTCCCGCTCGACGAACTGGGTCGCCACGGTAGCCCAGGTCCTGGTTCGCTCGAGATCGATGTCGCGCCCTTCGCTCGGATGGTTGGGCTTGCCGCGCGGCGGCTCGCCGACGATCCGGGCACCCGCCCGGCTCCTCAGGTGAGCGGCGTTGGTCAGGGCGGCCGAGAAGGTGCGCCTGCCGACCAGCACGAACAGCCTGCCGGCTTCGCCAAACCGGCGCCGCTGCGCGAGGCCCGCGATCAGCGGCTCCGCGATCAGGGGCTCGCCGCCCGAGTTCTGTCGCAGGTCGACGATCAACCGCTCGGGTCGACCGCCGTCGATCTGTTCGAGCACCTCGGCGGCCACCTCGCTGAACGGCGGCCGGTCTTCCTGGTCCCAGCACTGGTTGTACTGGAGGTACACCGTCCGCTCTTCTGCGAGGTAGGTGGACCAGTAGTACTTGCGCTCCTCGAGGTGCTCCAGGCTCAGCGCCGTGGCGAACAGGAAGTCCAGCCTCATGCTGGGAGGCCGCCGTCCTTCGTACAGGCTGTTGGCGGAGCGCCAATCCAGCTTCCGCCACTGTCTGAGGGTCAGCGCCTCAAACGTCCGCCGGACGCCGCCCTCGAACACGAACTCGGCCGCGTCGGCCGACTCCGCGATGCCGAGTGCGTGCAGCATCTCCGGCCGCACGAGCTCGAACGGCACCGTGTACTCGTACTCCATGTCGTTGTCGGCGGCGATCGTCGTGCTGATCCGGCGATAGGCGTCTTCGATGGGCGTCTCGTCGATCTGGATCAGCCGTCGCCCGAACAGATCCGCGTGCTCCGTCGTCGTCGCCGTCACGTGGATGCCGTCGGAGAACGACCAGAGCTTGATCGGGTAGAAGCGAAACATCCACTTCTTCTGGTTGCCGGGGTAGAACGACGTGTGACCGTCGCCGATCAGCGCCAGGAGCTGCGCGAAACCGACCAGGATCTCCGGTCGCGTCAGCGTCGGGATCCTCTGATCCAGATCCGCCACCGCCTGTTCGAAGCTCTCCCGGGAAACCGCATGGAACAGGTCCACGTGACGCTCGGAGAGCTGGCGCGCGAGATCCCGCAGGTCCCGGCGCCACCGCTCGCTGTCGACCTCATCGGAGCACGCCGGCGCGCCGAGGACGGCCGCGAGCGACAGGAGAACGAGTGCCGGAAGCCTGAACCATCGCATGGGTGATCTCCAGTGGTTGCCGCGGCGCGGTTCGCCGTCATCTGGAACAACGCGCCAGGGACGCACTGGGTAAACAGGAAGCCATCCCGGCGAACACCCGAGCTTCCCGCCGGTCCCGCGCTGATGGAGGGTCCAACCGACCGTCGCCCTCAGCCTCGCGCTGTCGCGCCGAGGGCTGCTGCTCCGATCTTCAGTCCCCCCTGAACACCGACTCCTCGCCGTGCTCGCCCACGTCCCGGTCGATCTTGGCGACGATCAGGTCGCGGCGCTCGAGCAGGGCCTTGAGCTGGTTCTTCGAGATCAGGCCGTCGAGCAGCTCGGCCAGGTGCGCCTCGTCGAGCCCCGCCAGCTTGTCGTAGGTCTCGCGCGACAGCCACACCCGGCCGCCAGCGAACTCGTCGCGCAGCTCCTTGGTTTCGCGGAAGGCGCGCGAGTGGTCGATCAGGTATAGCCTGGCCGTCGACTCGTCGATCAGGATGTTCTCCGCCCGGCGGTCGGTGTTGAAGATCAGCGAGTCGAACAGGTGCATGCGCGTCTTCTGGCGGTAGAGCGAGGCCGTCTGGGGGCCCGAGAGCGGGCTCGACACGGCGTTCTCGTGGACGGTGTCCGGGATCCAGTCGACCAGCACCCCGGAATCGCCTTTGTAGCTCCTGAGGACGGCCACCGGCACCATGTCGAGTCCGATCTCCCTGTCCAGCAGGTAGGCGGCGCGCTCGTAGAGGTAGCTGTCGGAGAAGTTGAACTCCACCTTGCCGCCCGCCAGCCGGGTGCTGCCCCGCCGGTGCTCGTCGACGAACTTGAAGACCGCCGAGCGCTCGCCGCCGTCGCAGTCGATGTCGATCTTCACCGGCTTGGTGACGCCGACCAGCCTCTCCCGGCCCTTCAAGATCTCACCGTCGGTGAGGCAGGACTCGACCTCGGCATCGCTTTGGGCCGTCGCCTGCGCCATCGCCGCGGCCGGCGACAGCAGCACCACAGCGACGGCGAGGTACCGCATCGCGGAAGCTCTCAGCAACATGACCGCACCCCTTTCATGGTTCGGGCGCCCCTGTCGGGCAGGGGGTCAGATGGACACCATCCCTCACGTAAACGCTGGACCGGGCGCATGCTACCCCATCGGCCACGGCGCAGCTCGCTGGTCCTGGGCGCGATCCCGCGTCGTAGACGAAGGTGCTCTGGCCGACCAGGCGCGAGAGCGAAACCTCGGCGCTCCTCCGCGCGTTCTCTAGTTAGGTGACCCGAACGAGGGTGAGAAAACGGTTTCGGATTCTCCCGTGGCTGGCGCTGGCGTCTGTCGCCGGCGGGCTGGGCGCCTGGTGGTTCGCGGCAACCGAGACCCGGCTGGACACCCGTTTCACCGGCGCCTACCGGCTCGACGACGGGCGGCTCGTGCTGATCGCGCCGCGCGAGGGCGACAGCCTGCGCTACCGCCTGATGGACGGCACGAGCAGCGCGCTCAGACCGGCGGGCGGTCGCGTCTTCGAGGCCGGTCCGGGCTGGAGCGGCAGCCAGCCGGTCGAGGTCACGATCGCCTTCGACCCGGCCGAGGCCGGTCCGCCGGAAGGCCTGCTGTGGAAGACCGCCGAGGGCGAGCAGCGGGCAGGCCGGCTGAGGCTGCGCGAGATCGTGACCCGCTTCCCGAGCGGCGAGCTCTCGCTGCGCGCCAAGCTCGTTCTGCCGGCCGGCCAAGGGCCGTTTCCGGCCGTGGTCTTCGTCCACGGCTCCGGCCGCGAGAGCGCCGTCGACACCTACTACGAGCCGTACACGACGGCGGCGCACGGCGTCGCCGGACTGGCTTACGACAAGCGCGGCACCGGCGGCTCCGAGGGAAGCTACAACCAGAACTTCGACCTGCTTTCCGACGACGTCACCGCGGCCGTCGACTGGCTGCGCGGCCGGCCGGAGATCGACCCGCGCAACATCCACCTCGCCGGCTACAGCCAGGGCGGCTGGATCGCGCCGCTGGCGGCGACCAAGACCGAGGTCCGCAGCCTGCTCATCAACTACGGCCCGATGGTGCCGATCACCGAGGAGGATCGCTGGGGCTACGTCTACGCCCTGCGCCAGGCCGGTCACGGCGAGCGCGCGGTGCGCGAGGCGGACGCCATCGCCCGCATCGCCGGCGACATCCTCGATCGCGGCGAGAACCGCTGGACCGAGCTGGCGGCGGCGCTCGACGCCGCCGAGAACGCGGAGTGGATCGAAGCGGTGCGCGGCAGCGACTCGGTGGTCGGCTTCCTCACCGGTACCCGGCTCCCGCTGTGGGTGGTTCGGACCTACGCGTGGTGGTCGCTCCGGGGCGACGAGCCGTTCGTCGACCGGCTCTACGACCCGGTGCCGACGATGGCGGCGCTCGACGTGCCCAGCCTCTGGCTGTTCGGTGGCGAGGACTCGAGCATGCCGACCCAGTGGTCGAT
>JBFGLX010000133.1:0-8878 GCA_041575955.1 Thermoanaerobaculia bacterium | reverse complement strand
GCAGATGGTCAACCACGGGCTCTCGACCGGCGCCCTCTTCCTGCTCGTCGGCGTCATCTACGAGCGCCGGCACACGCGCCTGATCGCCGACTACGGCGGCATCTCGTCGAAGATGCCCGCGTTCGCGACCATCTTCCTGATCATCACCATGGCCTCGATCGGCCTGCCGACGCTGAACGGGTTCGTCGGCGAGTTCACCATCCTGGTCGGAGCCTTCAACCGGGTGTGGTGGTGGGCGGTCTGGGGCGCGCTCGGCATCGTGCTGGGCGCCGCCTACATGCTCTGGATGTACCAGCGCGTCTTCTTCGGACCGCTGACCAACCCGGACAACGAGGGCCTCGAGGACCTCAACGGCCGCGAGCTCGCCTATCTGCTGCCGCTGGTCGTACTCTGCTTCTGGATCGGCCTCTATCCCAAGCCGTTCTTCGCGGCGATGGAGAAGCCGGTGGACTACGTGGTGGGGATCGTCGAGGCGGCCGAAAGGCCCGCCATGGCCGCGGCGGAGGAGAGAGAGGTCGCGTCCCTGCCGGCGACGGCGCCCACCCGCTGAGGATCTGAGAAGAGATGATCGATCCCCAGGAATTCTGGCTCGTCGCGCCGGAGATCTTCCTCGCCGCCGCGGCGATGCTGCTGCTGGTCGCGAGCTCGGTCGGCCGCGGCGTCCGCAACCGGCCCGCGGCGGCGGTGGCCCTCGCCTCGCTGGGCGTCACGGCGCTGCTGTCGCTGTGGGCGCACGGCGAGGCGGGAAGCGACGAGGCCTTCCTGGCGGGGATGTTCGTTCTCGACTCGTTCGCGCTGTTCGTCAAGCTGCTGCTGCTCGTCTCGACCGGCCTCACGGTGGCGATCTCGGGGCGCTTCCTGGAGGAGGGCGGCTACCGGCCGGGCGAGTACTACTCGCTGATCCTGTTCGCCGCCACCGGCATGCTGTTCATGGTCAGCGGCTACAGCCTGCTCTCGATCTGGATCTCGCTCGAGCTGATGGCGCTGTCGAGCTACATCCTGGCGGGGTACTTCAAGCGCGAGCGGAAGTCGAACGAGGCGGCGCTCAAATACTTCGTTCTCGGGGCGTTCTCGAGCGGCATCCTGCTCTACGGCATCTCGCTGCTCTACGGCGCCACGGGCACGGTGCAGCTCGGCGAGCTGGCCGCCCGGCTGGCCGAGATCGGTCCGTCGGGCGAGGCGCCGCTGCTCGTCGGCGCCGGCTGGCTGCTGCTCGCGATCGGCCTGTTCTTCAAGGTGGCGGCGGCGCCATTCCACGTCTGGACCCCGGACGTCTACGTCGGCGCCCCGACCCCGGTCACCGCCTACCTCGCCTCGGCCTCGAAGGCCGCCTCGTTCGCGATCCTGATCCGGATCTTCTACGAGGCGCTGCCGCACCTGAAGGCCGACTGGCAGCTGATCTGCGCCCTGGTGGCCTGCATGTCGATGATCTGGGGCAACCTGGCGGCGCTCACCCAGGACAACGTCAAGCGCATGCTGGCCTACAGCTCGATCGGCCACGCCGGCTATCTCCTGATCGGGGTCCTGTGCGCCAGCGAAGCGGGCCTCTGGGCGGTGCTCTTCTACCTGCTCGCCTACAGCTTCATCACGCTCGGAGCGTTCGCCACCGTGATCGTGCTCGAGCAGCGCGAGTACGCCGGCGAGACCTACGCCGACTACGCCGGATTGGCGCGCAGATCGCCATTTCTTGCCGCCGCAATGCTGGTGTTCATGGTCGCGCTGACCGGGATTCCGCCGACCGGCGGCTTCTTCGGCAAGTTCTACCTGTTCGCCGCCGCGGTGGAGGCGGGGTGGAACTGGGTGGCGGTGGTCGGAGTGCTGACCAGCGCGATCTCGCTGTTCTTCTACTTCGGCATCGTCGTCCAGATGTACCTCAAGCCGAGCGACGACACCACGCCGAAGCCGATGCCGGCCGCGGGTCTGGTGAGCGCGATCGCCATCTGCGCAGTGATTACGGTGCTGCTCGGGCTCTTCCCCGGGCCGCTGGTCGATCTCGCCAAGGCCAGCCTTCTGCCGCTGCCGTAGCCGCGCTCGGGCTCGCCGAGATCGGGCCGGGCCCAGACGGCTGAATCCTTGGCACGCTCCGTGCGTAGAAAGAGCGGCGAGGATTTGCGAATGAGCGCGGTGACCGGGCAGAACCACAAGCGGGGATGGGACTTCGAAGCGGCGGCGATGCCGTTCGTCGACGGTCTGTACAACACCGCGCTGCGGATGACGCGCAACGCCGAGGACGCCGAGGACCTGGTCCAGGAGACCTACTTCAAGGCCTACAAGTACTACGACAAGTTCCAGGAGGGGACGAACTTCAGGGCCTGGCTGTTCAAGATCCTCAAGAACACCTTCATCAACAGCTACCGGAAGAACCAGTCGATTCCGCCGCAGAGCGATTTCTCGGACATCGAGGAGTCGTTCGAAAGCCAGGTCAGCGACCAGGAGCCGCAGAGGATCAAGAGCCCGGAGCAGGAGCTGCTCGAGGGCGTGCTCGACGAGGACGTGCAGCGGGCCATCGACGGCCTGCCGGTCGACTACCGGATGGCGGTGGTCCTGGCCGACCTGGAGGGCTTCGCCTACAAGGAGATCGCCGAGATCCTGGACGTTCCGGTGGGAACGGTCATGAGCCGCCTCTACCGCGGCCGCAAGCTGATGGAGAAGGCGATGTTGGAGTACGCCCAGGAGCATGGCTACCTCCGCTCCGGGGAGCCCAGCAAGATGCGCAGCCGGCGGGACGAGGCCCCCAACTGAGCCCTGGTCAGGCGGGCCAGTTGAAATAACCTGACAGATCCGAGCGGTTAGAGATAGGGACTCGGACAGCACCGGAATGCGCGGACACATGGTCGCCCAACCCCATCAGGCATGAACTGCCGCAAGGTACGAGAGGTGGTCTTCCTCTACACCGACAACGAGATGGAAGAGGAGCTTCTGATCTCGTTCCGGGAGCACATGGACGGGTGCCCGCCGTGCGCGCGGGCGATCGACCGGACCGAGCGTCTGCTGCTGCTGGTGCGCAGGCGTTGCTCGCGCGAGGCGGCGCCCGAGCGCTTGCGCGAGCGGATCCTGAGCAGCTTTCCCCACCGCCGGAACCAGGCCTGAGCGACGCCTCCCGGGCTCGGGACTTGCAAGAGCTGAAAGAGCCATGTCTCACCAGACCCTTCGCTCCGCGCTCGCGATCGGCTTGACCCTGGCGGTCGCCTTGCTCGCGGCCCCCGACGGCCTGCGGGCGGCCGAGGGAGATCTCGACCTCCCGGGCGTCGACGGCGGCAGGCTGACCGCGAAGGACTTGGCCGCGGGTGACACCGTGATCGTGGTCTGGGCCTCCTGGTCGCCGCGGGGGCGAGACCTCGGCGAGCGGGTCCAGGCGATCGCCGCCCGCTGGGGCAAGCGCGCCCGGGTGGTGACGGTCAACTTCCAGGAGAGCCCGGCCAAGGCCCGGGAGTTCGCGCGTGCGCAGAAGCTCGAGGTGCCCGTCTATCTCGACCGCGACACGCTCTTCGCCAAGCGGTATACGGTCACGTCGCTGCCGTTCCTGGTGGTCGTGCGCAGCGGTGAGACCGCGTTCGCCGGCAAGCTCCCCGCCGATGCCGATGCGGCGATCGGCCAGGCGCTCCGCTAGGGTACAGCAGGCGCCCGGTCCCGGCACGCCCGGGCGGCGACTCGTCCCGCGCCGGGTGGCGCTGGCTCCGAAGCGTGCCGCGCCTGTGCTAGCATCACGCCGCGTTCGGCACGTTGATCCCGGAAAGTCGATGGAAGGAGCCGTTTGACGTCACGCCTCGTGCGGTGGGGCTTGCCGGCAGCGCTGCTGGCGGCGGCGGTCGGCCTGCACATCGCCACCCGCAAGATCGAAGCCGCGGCGGAATCGCCGTTCCCGATCGGCCGTCCGGTGCCCTATAGCGACGGGCTGGCGGCGCTGGCCCGCTCGGGCGCGGGTTGGCGCGCCGACGTCGTCCCCCGCGAGGTGCCGCTCGAGCTGCCGCTCGAGGCCGGGCAGACGGTGGGCGGCGTGCTCGCCGAGCTGGCACTCGAGCCGCGCGACGCCCGCGCCATCGTCGGCGAGCTCTCGCGCTACGCCGATCTCCGGCGGCTCAAGCCGGAGGACGGCTATGCGGTGGTCTATCGGCCGGGCTCGACCGAGGTGGCGGCGTTCGACCTGACGCTCGCCGGCCGGGGACGGGCGCGGGTGGCGCGCGTGGGCGACGCCTGGTCCGGCAGCTGGCGCGTCTTCGAGCGCCGGAGCGAGCTGCGGGTGATCCACGGCACCTTGCGGGGCGCCCTCGAGACGTCGATCGAGCGCGCCGGCGGCGACGCGCGCCTGGCGGTGCTGATGGCCGAAGTCTTCCAGTGGGACCTCGATTTCAATCGGGATCTCAGGCTCGACGATCGCTTCGAGATCCTCTACGAGACGGTCTTCATCGACGGCAGCTACAACCAGCTGGGCGAGGTTTTCGCGGTGCGCTACTCGAACCTGGGCAAGACCTTCGAGGCCTATCGGTTCGGCGATCCTCCGGCCCACTACGACGCCGACGGCCGCCCCCTGCGCAAGCTCTTCCTGCGCTCGCCGATGCGCTACTCGCGGATCACGTCGCGCTACTCGAATCGGCGCTTCCACCCGGTCCTGAAGACGTATCGAGCCCACCACGGCGTCGACTACGGTGCGCCCACCGGCACCCCGGTGCGGGTCACCGCCAGCGGCGTCGTGGCGTTCGCCGGCTGGGACGGCGGCGGCGGGCGGACGGTGAAGGTGCGGCATCCGAACGGCTACCTGACCGCCTATCTCCATCTGTCGCGGTTCGGCAACGGCGTCCAGTCGGGACGGCGGGTGAGCCAGGGGGACACCATCGGCTACGTGGGCTCGACCGGCCTGGCCACCGGGCCGCACCTCGACTACCGCGTGCAGAAGCACGGCCGCTGGATCGACCCGCTGTCGCTCAAGAGCGTCCCGGCGGAGCCCATCCCGACCGAGAAGCTGACCGAGTTCATGGCCCTGCGCGACGCCCTGCGGGCGAGCCTCGCCGAACGGCAGGCGACTTCAGAGCTGCTTGCGCTGACCGACCCGGAGCCGTCCGACGTGAGCTCACCGGCCGAGCTCGCGACCGCCGGTAGCGGCGCGCTCGTCCAGAGCGCCGGAAGCTGATCGGTCGATCCGCCCTCTGCAGAGGACGGAAGCGCATCGCGGCCGGCGCCGGGTGGCGGGAGAGATCGGCCGGCCGCTCGCGTGCCGTTGGTCTGGCATTTGCAGCGTTCAAGAACCGGAGGTTGCCATGCGGAACCATCACAGCTCTTTTCGGCGCCGTCACTTGTGGATCTTCTCGGCCGCCCTCGCGCTCGTGCTGTTGGCTCCGTCCGTGCCCGCCGCCGCCGACGATACGCGGGAGAATCCGCCGCCGCGGTCGCGTGCCAACGACCCGCGGACGCCGAGCCCGCCGCAGGCCGCGCCGTCGCCCCCTCCCGCCCCCTCACCGAGCCCGGGCGGCCCCGGCTCCTCGACCGGCTCGCCGGGCACGGGCGGCTCCGGCCGGGGCGGCTACCACCGGGGCGGCCACTACGGGTACCCCTATGGCTACGGCCACCGCTACTTCGGATTCGGCTACCAGTGGCCCTACTCGCGCTTCTACTGGGACTACCACCGGCCCTACTATCCGTGGGGCCTGGTCTGGTACCCGGCCTATCCGTCGGATACCCGGGTGGGCGCGCTGGACCTGAGCGTCAAGCCGAAGAAGACGGAGGTCTACGTCGACGGTGAGTACGTCGGCACCGCCGGCAAGTTCGACGGCTATCCGGGCTACCTGTGGCTGACCGAAGGCTCGCACCAGCTGGTCTTCCACCGCGAGGGCTGGCAGACGGTGGCGCGCCGGGTGTCGGTCCGTTCGGGTCCCGTACGGCGTCTGAAGCTCGCCCTGCCCGAGGGGCCCACGACGCCTCCGGAAGAGCTCTTCGAGGCCGCCCCGCGGGCGGCGGCGGCCAGCGAACGGCCGCGGCCGAGCCGCGCCGCGCCGCCGGTCGCGCCCACCGGGGAGCGGCCGGAGCGCGAGGCCGCGATGGACGTGCGCGGCGAGCCGGGCCGCTTCCGCCTCGAGGTCACCCCTCTCGACGCCTCGGTCTACCTCGACGGCCGGTTCCTCGGCAGCGCCGAGGAGCTGGCGCGGCTCCACGCCGGCATGTTGATCGAGCCGGGAGAGCACTTCCTCGACGTCCAGAGGCCGGGCTACCGGTCCGAGCGAGTGCGCTTCTCGGTGACGGGGGGTGACGAGACCGAGGTCAAGGTCGATCTCGCCAGCACCGAGGGCTAGCCTTCATCTCGCACCAGCCTTCGCCCCGAAGGCCGCTACCGCGCGTGATATCGTCCGGGCGGATGGCCGAGCAAGCAAAACCCGAGCCGGTCCGAACGCTCATTCCATCGGCTCTCGGTGCGCTCGGCATCGAGCTCACCGGCGAGACCTTGAGCCAGGTCGTGATCGTCCCCAAGGGGCGTGCGCGCAGGCTCTACAAGCCGCTGAGCTCCCTGAAACCGAAGGAGCGGTCAGACTTCCTCGACGAGGTGCTGGGCCAGTTCTCCGAGTTCCTGGCCGGCGCCCGTCGCGGCATCGACATTCCCTACGACCTGAGCGGCAAGGGGCTCTCCCGGTTCGCCAAGCGCGTCCTCAACGAGACCGCCCGGATTCCCCACGGCAGGACCCGGACCTACCAGCAGATCGCCTCGGCGGTGGGCGATCCGGAGGCCTACAGAAAAGTCCTGTCCGTGCTGGTCATAAACCCGCTGCCGCTGGTCATTCCCTGTCACCGGGTGGTCACCACCAAGGCGGGCGAGGGGAGCTACGTCGCCGGGCCCAAGAAGAAGGCGTGGCTGTTGAAGATGGAGCACAAGTCCGCCCTCGTTATCTAGCGCCTCGCCCCGATCGCACGCCATCTCGACTCGTCCTCGCGGACTCGCCGGCCCGTGAGACTCTGGATCGTCAGCCGGATTGCGCCGGAACGAGGCGGACCTCGAGATGCCGCCAGCGGGCGCTGGCCAGCTCGACGGCCAGGTCGGTGTCGCTCACGTAGCGCCGGTCGGGGATGTAGCGGCAGGCGGCCCTGAACGTCGTCGCGCCGACCAGCGGAAAGGGGTCGATCTCCAGCCCCTTCCCGGCCAGGCGGGCGCGCACGCCGTGCCGCTCCAGCGGCTCCCGCCACCCGGCGCAGGCCAGGAGCGAGAGCTCGTCGCTCAGGGCAAGCCAGCGGTAGTCCTCCGCGAGCGACTCGGGCGTGGCGCCGGTCCGCTCGAGCAGCTCGGCGCCGAGCTCTGCGAGGCGTTCGAAGAGCTCGGACCAGGCGGTGTCTGCCGCGCGATCGCGGTGGAGCCGGCGCGCGTGCTCGAGGATCAGCAGCGTCGGGTAGGGATGGCTGGAGGCAAAGCGCGCGACGCCGCGCTCCCAGACCTCCCGGCGATAGCGATCCGGGAGATCGAGAAAGGTGTAGGGCCGTCCGGTGGCGGGATCGGCGTGCGGGGCCGCGTCGGTCTCGCGCCAGCCGTTGTCGTGCTCGCGCGCGGCAAAGAGCAGATCCTTGCGCCGCGGGTGTTCGGGCAGGCCGTCCGCATGCCAGAGCGACAGGATCTCGGCGGCCAGCCGGGCATGGTCCGGCTGGGTGACAACTCGCAGGTCGGTGTTGGCTCTGGCGACGATCATCCGCGCCAGCCGGAAACGGCTGGTCCTGGACTTGCAATGCTAATCGACCTGGGCAGGGGGCTTTCGGGCCGAGCTGATCCCGCGTAAACTGGGTTCATGGTGCAAGAGGAGATGGTCATGAAGAGGACGATCACGTTGACGGTTGCGGCTCTGCTGGTCCTGGCGGCGCTTCCGGCGCTGGCTGCCGAGGGCGGCTTGCGGTACACGATCACGGTGAGCGAGTTCGAGAACCGCTCCGGGTGGAGCGGGCAGTGGAATCTCGGCGACGCCTGGGGTGCGACCCTGACCGACATCCTGACAGAGTCGGGACGGTTCATCGTCCTGGGCGAGAGCGACATGCGCGTGGAGGCCCTGCGCGAGCAGGACTTCGCGGCCTCCGGGAGGACGGCGCAGGGCGCCAAGACCCCGGTCACCGGGCAGATGACCCCCGCCCAGCTGCTGGTCAAGGGCGCCATCACCCACGTCGAGTACGACACCAAGGGGGGCGGCGCCGGCGTACGCATCGAGCGCTTCCGCATCGGCGGCGGCGGCAGCCAGGCCGAGGTCAACGCGACCATCTACGTGGTCGATTCGACGACCGGACAGGTGCTGGCGTCGAAGAGCGTCGTCGGCACGTCCAAGAGCCGAAGCGGCAGGTTCGGCTATTCCGGGCGCGACTTCGGCGGCGACCTCGCCGGCTTCAAGAAGGACAACATGGGCAAGGCGGTCGAGGCGGCGGTCTCCGAGGCGGTCGACTTCCTGATCGATCAGCTGCCGGGAATTCCCTGGACCGGCTCGGTCGCCCTGGTCAAGGACGGCCAGGTCTACGTCAATCGCGGGAGTCGCGAGGGCGTCGGCTCGGGCCAGGTCTTCGTGGTCGGCAACGTCGACGTCATTCGCGATCCCGACACCGGCGAGGTGCTCGACGAGAGCATGAACGAGGTCGCCCGGCTGCGCGCCGACGAGGTGCGCGAGAAGCTGTCGATCTGCTCGGTGACCACCGGCGACGCCGCGAGCATCGAGCGCGGCATGACCGTCCACCTCCCCTAACGCCCTGCCGGGCTACCGATCGAGGCCCAACAGCCCCAACCGAGCGGGTGCGGGCGGGGGCGTCCCTCTCTCCCCGCGAGGGAGAGAGAGGGATTCGGGTACCGGGCGGTCGGGGAGGGTGAGAGGGGCGATCGGATCGAATGGCGTCCCTCTCTCCCCGCGAGGGAGAGAGAGGGATTCGGGTACCG
>JBFGLX010000132.1:0-8890 GCA_041575955.1 Thermoanaerobaculia bacterium | reverse complement strand
GCTCCGGCAGGCCTTCTCGAGCAGCCCCTTCACCTGCACCAGGACCCGGTCGCCGGCGGTGTGGCCGAAGGTGTCGTTGATCTCCTTGAAGCCGTCGAGATCGAAGATCAGGAACAGGAAGTCGGGCCGCTTGCCGTTCGGCGGCGAGCCGCCCTCGGCCTGGTCGCGGTAGTAGCGATCGACCAGCGCGATGTCCTCGGAGATGGTGCTCATCAGGTAGCGGCGGTTCTTGAGGCCGGTGAGCGAATCGGTGAAGCTCGCCTGTTGCAGCTTGTTGTTGGCCTGTTCGAGGTCGCTGTTGCGCTCGGCCAGCTCGCGGGTTCGGGTCTGCACCTCGCGCTCGAGCTTGCGGCTGTACTCGGCCTCCTTCTCGAGCTTGCGGCTCTGCATCCGGACGTAGGCGAACACCACGCTGGCGAAGCTCAGCGCGTAGAGGGCGTACGCCCACCAGGTCCGCCAGGGCGGCGGAGCGACGCGGATGGCGATCGACAGGCCATCCTCGTTCCACAGGCCGTCGTTGTTGGAGGCCTTGACCCGGAAGGTGTAGTTGCCCGGATCGAGGTTGGTGTAGCTCGCGAACCGGTGATTCCGGGCCTCGACCCAGTCCTCGTCGAAGCCGACCAGCTTGTAGGCGTACTGGTTCTCTTCGGGCGCGGTGAAGTCGAGGGCCGCGAACTCGAACGACACGACGTAGTCGGTGTGCTGCAGGAACAGTTCGTCGACCTCGGAGAGCGGCCGGTCGAGCTCTTCCGGCTGGTTGTTCTGCAGCAGGGAGGTGAGGACGATCGGCGGCCGGTGGAGATTGGTCTGGATCCGCTCGGGATGGAAGAAGTTGACGCCCTCGCTGCTGCCGAAGAAGATCTCGCCCGAGCGGGTCTTCAGGTGGGCGCCCTGGTTGAACTCGTTGCTGAGCAGCCCGCTGCTGCGATTCAGGTTGCGAAAGGTCTCGGTCAGGGGATCGAAGCGCGAGATGCCCTGGTTGGTGCTCAACCAGAGGTTGCCCTGGGCGTCCTCGAGAATGCCGTTGATGCTACCGTTGGGAAGCCCGTCCGCCTGCGTGTAGTGCCGGAAGGCGGCCCGGTAGTTGCGCCGGTCGTTGAGCGCCCAGCGATAGAGGCCGTCCTCCTGGGTGCCGATCCAGAGGTTGCCCCGCCGGTCCTCGTGGAGCGACCAGATCTTGTCGCTCTGCAGGCCGCCGCTCTCTTCCTGCTTGGCGTTGAAGCGGGTGAAACGGCCGGTCTCACGGTCCATGCCGCTCAGGCCGCCGCCGTGGGTTCCGATCCATAGCCCGCCCAGCGAGTCCTCGACGATCACCAGCACGTTGTCGTTGCTCAGGCTCGTCGGGTCTTCGGCGTCGTAGGTGTAGTGCACGAAGCGCCCGGTCGCCGGGTCGAACTGGTTGAGGCCGTTGCCGAAGGTGCCGATCCAGAAGCTCCCTTCGCCGTCCTCGTAGATCGAGGTGACCGCGTCGCCGCTCAGGCTGTTGGGGTTCCGGGGATCGGCCCGGTAGTTGACGAAGCGCCCGGTGCGCTCTTCGAAGCGGAACAGGCCGGCGGCGACGGTGCCGATCCACAGGCGGCCGCGCGAATCGACGTAGAGGGTCGGCGTCATGTCGTCGCCCAGCGCCTTGGGATCGGTGGGATCGGCCCGGTAGTGGGTGATCCGGCCGGTCTCGCGATCGATCCGGTTGAGGCCGCTGCCGTAGGTCCCGACCCAGATGTCGCCGTTGGCCCCTTCGGCCAGCGAGTAGACGGTGTTGCCGCTCAAGCGCTCGCCGACCGGGTCGCTGGCGGTGAAGGCGCCGAAGGTGCTGGTGGTCGGGTTCCACTTGCTCAGGCCGCGCATGGTTCCCACCCAGAGCACGCCGCCCCGGTCCTGGTAGATCGACATGACGTTGTCGCCGGCCAGACTGGAGGAGTCGGTGGGGTTGTGGCGGTAGAGCCGGAAGCGGTTCGTGTTCGGCAGCCACTCGAACAGGCCCCCGGCGGTCCCCACCCACAGCACGTCGTCGTTGTCCTGCAGGATCCAGCGCACGTGGTTCTGGCTGGCGGCCAGGCTGCCGTTCTGCTCGTTGAAGTGGTCGAAGGTGCCGGTCTCGCGATTCAAGCGGCTCAGGCCGCCCCCCTCCGTGCCGATCCAGAGGTCGCCCTGCCGGTCCTCGAACAGGCAGCGCACGTCGTCGTCGCTCAGCGATTTCGGATCGGCGGGATCGTGCCGGTAGTGGACGAAGCCGCCCTCGTCCGGGTCGAGCCGGTTGAGGCCGCCACCGTGAGTCCCCACCCAGAGGATCCCGTGGGAGTCTTCGAGGATGGCGCGCACGCCGTCGGCGCTCAGGCTGTGCGATTTCGATTGGTTGTGGGTGAAGCGCCGGAACGTCCCGCGAGCGTCCTCGACCATGAGGTTGAGGCCGCCGTCGGTGCCGATCCAGAGCCGGCCGGCGCGATCTTCGAAGATCGCCCGCACCGTGTTGTTGCTCAGCGTGGTCGGGTTCGAGCTGTCGAGCTGGAAGTTGCGGAAGGAGTTGTCGTCGGGGTTCCAGCGGTTGAGCCCGTCGTCGGTACCGATCCAGAGCGAGCCCTTGGAGTCGACGAGCATCGACCAGATCCAGCTGCTCGAGAGCGATCTCGGGTCGTCCGGCTGCTCCTTGAAAACCTGGAACTCGAATCCATCGAAGCGGTTGAGGCCGTCCTGGGTACCGAACCACATGAAGCCGCTGGAGTCCTGGGCGATCGCGTTGACGGCGCTCTGCGACAGACCCTCCTCGAGCGTGTAGCGGTCGAAGTGGATGCTGCGCTTCTCGGCCGTCAGGCCGGGCGCCCAGGCGAGCGCCAGCCAGACCAGAAGCGCGGCAGCCAGGCGTTCTCGGATCATTCCCATTCCCTCATCGCCCGTCGATCGGCTCGATCGGCTCCAGTCGCTGGGGGAGGAGCAAGCGATGTGCCACTGGCGGCCGCTCGCGGGCCTCCAAGCCGGCCAGCAGGGGAAAGAGCGCCCAGGCCGTGCGCGGCGGCGTCGAGACGGCGCCGCAATCGGTCTCCGGCCTCCGCGGCGATCGCTCCGAAGGTCGAAAATTCGGCTCGAATCGCCAGAAAAGTGGCGGATCGACGCGGAGAAAGGCGGCGATCCGCGGAGGCCGCGCGCGCACCCGGATACGCTGCTCGGGAGTGCCGCCGCCAGCTCGATCCGATCCGGTGGAGCGCATCGGCCGGCCACTCAGGGGCTTGCCGCCAGCTGGTTGAGCCGCCCGCGATAGGTCGGCGGGGTGACTCCCAGCAGGCCAGAGCCGAGTCTCGTGTCGTTGGGAACGCGGTTGACGATTTCCTCGAGCAGGATCTTCTCGGCATGGGTCAAGAGGTCCTTGCCGGTGTCGCCGTCGGCGCGCACGATGTCGGACAGGATCGAGCGCACGTCCGCCCAGGTGCCGGAGCGCGGTGAGAGTCCGGCGCGGGCCTGCTCGGAGGCGCGCCCCAGGCGCCGGCGGAAGGTGGTCTCGGGGATCCCGACCAGCGCCGCGCCGCGCCGGGCGACGCCGTCGGATGCGGCGTGGGCCTCGAGGATCAGATCGTCGCTCAGCCACTTGCCGAGCGGCAGGGTGGTGCGCGCCATGCCGCCCAGGGCCAGGTCGATCTCGCGGCCGAGGTAGTCGCGCAGCTGGGCCCAGACCTGGTCGGGGTCGGGCAGGGCCGGATCGACGGGGGCGGGCGCCGGCGCCGGGTAGCTGCCGCCGAAAGCGGCCGGGTCCGGCGGCTGGGCCAGGTGTGGCGGCGCCTGGGCTGCCGCCTGCGGCTGCTGCAAGCCGGCGCGGTCGATCGGCAGCATCAGCTCGTTGCCGTCGAGCTCGTCGCGCTCGCACAGGATGACCGCCTGCATCAGGCGGTTCTGCAGCTCGCGGACGTTGCCCGGCCAGGAGTAGGCGAGCAGCTTCTGCTCGGCGGCCTGGGTGAGCCGGCGGACGTTCTTCTGATACTGGACCGAGTAGGCCTCGACGAAATGACGCGCCAGATGGAGGACGTCGTCCGGGCGCTGGCGCAGGGGCGGCACCTCCAGGCGCACCACGTTGAGACGATGGTAGAGGTCTTCCCGGAACCGGCCGGCCTCGACCTCGGACGCCAGGTGGCGGTTGGTGGCCGCGAGAATCCGCACGTCGACGCGCTTCGTGCGGGTGCTACCGACGACGGTGAACTGCTTCTCCTGCACGAAGCGCAGGAGCTTGCTCTGCACCTCGAGCGGCAGCTCGCCGATCTCGTCGAGCAGCACGGTGCCGCCGTCGGCTTCCGCCAGCCGGCCGACCCGACGCCCCTGGGCACCGGTATAGGCGCCCTTCTCGTGCCCGAAGAGCTCGCTCTCCATCAGCGTAGTGGCGATGGCGCCGCAGTCGACGATGACCAGCGGCAGGTGGCGGCGGGGGCTGAGCTCGTGGACGGTGCGGGCCAGCAGCTCTTTGCCGGTGCCGCTCTCGCCGGTGATCAGCACCGTCGCGTCGGTCGGGGCGACGCGCCGGGCGGTGGCGACCACCTGGTCGATCTGCGTCGACCGGTAGACCAGCTTGGACTGGCGGAGGGCCTGGCGAAGCTCGTTCAGCTCCGCTTTGAGCTGCTTTTTCTCGCCCTCCTGCCGGCGGCGCTCGAGCTCCGCCAGGCGCGATCGGTCGAGCGCCACTCCGAGCTGCGAGGCGAGCGCCTTGAGAAAGATGAGATCCGAGGACTCGAGCTCGAGCGCCTCCGCCCGGCCGTCCAGAAAGAGGCAGCCGAAGCTGGCGCCGCTGGCGTTGAGCGGCAGCACGGAGCAGACCCGGGGGACCTCCGAGTCGCCCGAGGTTGCGGTGTAGCGCTCGACCGAGAGCTCGCCGGCGGCGGCGGCGAGCCGCACGTGCTCGTCGAGCTGCGGTCCGAGCTCGACGGTCTCGATCCGGCGCTGCCGGCTGGTGGGATCGGCCAGCCGGGTGAGGCCGTGCACCAGCCGCAGCTCGCCTTCGTCGTCGCGGGCGAAGAGGCCGGCGCGCTCCGGCTTGAACGCGGAGTAGATGCGATCGACCGCGGCGCTCGCCAAACCTTCGAAGTCCTGGTGCTCCGAGATGACGTCGAGGGCGTCGGACAGCAGGACCATGTTGCGGTAGTCCTTGGCCATGTTGCCGGTGAAGATGCCGCTCAGGCGGTCGAACGCGCCGCTCGCCGACGCCACCGAGTCGCGGTCCCACTCGGCGATGCAGGCGCCGCCGTGGCGCTTGGCGGTGTTCAACGCCTGGTCCGCGCGGCGGATGAGATCGAGCGCGGTCTCGGCTTCGCAGGCGCGCGCGTCATAGGCCACGGTTCCGATGCTGAACCCGAGCCGCACCGCGCCGTCCAGGTAGGAGCCCTCCGAGAGGTTGTGGAGGATCTTCTCGGCCACCGTCGCCACCTTCTCGGCGCGCGTTCCCAGCAGCACGACCGAGAAGATGACGCCGCCGTAGCGGGAGACGGCGTCGGTCGCCCGGATGGAGGCGCGCAGGCGGTCGCTGATCTCGCGCACCACCTGGTCTCCGGCCTCGCGTCCGAGGTGCTCGTTGATGGCGGCGAAGTCGTCGGGATTGACCAGCAGCAGCGACAGCGGCCGCTCCTTGGAGCGCGAGCGCTCGAGCTCCTCGGTCAGGATCGCCTGGAAGCCGGCGCGGTCGGGCAGCCCGGTGATCGGGTCCTTGAAGATCGAGGCCACCTGGGTCGTATGGCTGGCCAGGGCGCCGCCCATCGCGAACAGCCAGTTCCACCAGAGCCGCGCCTCGCTGGTGCTGAGCTTCGCGGGCAGGTGCCGCTTGGCGAGCCGGTCGAGGCCCTGGTCGCCGGGCTTGAAGCGCAGCCCGAGCCAGGCGGCGGGGGCGCGGAGGACCTCGACGTCGTCGCCGTCGCGACGCGAGTGCTCGGTCGCCTCGCTCCACAGGTACTCGACGGAGGGCAGGCCGATCAGCACCCCCTCGGCCTGCGACGCCTCGACCGCCTCGGGCCCGCCGGCGCCGTTGAGCATCTGCGCGCCCCGGCGGCTGTCGGCGTCGGCGAGGAACTCGAGCGCGACGTCGAGGTCGGCGAGCTCGCTCAGTGGCGCCTCGCTCCCCTTGTGGATGAGGATCGGCTCGGAGAGCCCGCTGAGTGGCGCCGGGACGAACAGGGTGACCGAGCCGGCGCCGCACAGGTCCCGGATGCCCTGGACGTAGGATCCCAGAAGTTCGGACGCTTCGATCATCGACGTCTCCAAGTTCGGGAGGTCTTCCGTAACACCGGACCGGAAGATCTATGCGCGGAGCGCGCTGGCGTCCCGACCACTCGTGCCGAATCGTAGCCACTCGGTCTGCGCACGTCTGTGAAACATTCCCCACTCTCGATGCGTACTCTCAGGTGAAAAAACACCGGCTTGCTCGAGCCCGGATCGGCCGGGCGAGACCCCGGCGCGACCCCGGAGAGACCCAGGAGAGACCCAGATGGACCATCCCACGCAAGATCCGGCCACCCCGACCTCGCCGCGGCGCTGGCTCCGCGTCTTGACCGTCGTCGGCGGTCTGGCGCTGCTCGCCCTCGGCGTCGTCGCGGTGATGAACCTGAGCGCCGCCAAGGCCAACGGCGCGTCCGCCGACCAGGCGGTCAGCGACAGCGGCCAGAAGGTGGCCAAGGTCGGCGCCAAGAAGGGCGAAGAGGAGGAGGAGAAGGCGCCGGTACCGGTGGCGGTCAGCGAGATCGCCAGCGGCACGGTCTCGGCGTACATCACCTCGACCGCCAACCTGGTGGCCGAGAACCAGGTGAAGATCCTGAGCGAGGTCGAAGGGCGCGTCTCCCAGCTCTTCGTCGAGGAGGGGGACTTCGTCAAGCGCGGCCAGCTGCTCGCGACGCTGGCCAACGACGACCAGAAGATCGCGGTCAAGAAGGCCGAGCTCAAGGAGACCAACGCCCGCCTCGCTTTCGAGCGCGGTGAGGACCTGATCGGCAAGGAGCTGATCAGCCGCGAGGAGTTCGACAAGTTCACCATGGAGCACGAGATCGCTCGCCAGGAGCTGGCCGAGGCGCAGTGGGCGCTCGAGAAGACCACGGTCCGGTCGCCGTTCGGCGGCCAGATCAGCGAGCGGATGACCCAGGTGGGCAAGCACGTCCGCCCCGGGGACGAGATGTTCCAGGTGACCGACTTCGATCCGCTGATCGCGCGCATCTTCCTGCCCGAGCGCGACGTGATCGGGCTCGAGGTCGGCCGCGACGTCCGCATCGACCTGAACGCCGAAGCCGGCACGCGCTTCTCGGGACGCATCCGCCAGATCAGCCCGGTCGTCGATACGGCCACCGGCACGGTCAAGGTGACCATCGAGTCCAACGACCCTCCGGACGCCGTCCGGCCCGGGAGCTTCGTGACCGTCAACATCGTGCGCACGACGCACGAGGGCGCTCTGCTGCTGCCGCGCGAGGCGGTGCTGCGCGAGCTGCAGTCGGCGCACGTCTTCCTGGCCGCGGACGGCCAGGCGGTCAAGCGCCAGATCGAGCTCGGTCTCGAGGAAGGCGACTTCGTCGAGGCGCTGTCCGGGGTCGTGGCGGGTGAGCAGGTGATCGTCGCCGGCCAGGGCGGCCTCAAGGACGGCTCGCCGGTGAAGATCCTCGAGGACGCGGACGCCGCGGCCGAGAGCGTCGGCTAGGGGAAGCGGCGCCATGGGCTTGATCGAGTTCTCCCTGCGCCGTCGCGTGACCATCTCGATGGTGGCCGTGGCGCTGGTCCTGTTCGGCCTGGTCGCCTTCAGCCGCCTGTCGATCAACCTGCTGCCCGACCTCTCCTATCCGAGCCTCACGGTCGAGACCAAGCTCGATGGCGCCGCTCCCGGCGAGGTCGAGGTGCTGCTGTCGCGGCCGATCGAAGAGGTGGTCGGCACGGTCGCCGGCGTCAAGCGCTTGACCTCGGTGTCGCGGCCGGGCCTCTCCCAGGTGACGCTCGAGTTCGCCTGGGGCCGGGCGATGGACTTCGCCGCCCTCGACGTCCGCCAGAAGCTCGACATGCTGCGGTTGCCGCGCGAGGCGACCAAGCCCCTGCTGCTGCGCTTCGATCCGGCCAACGACCCGGTGATGCGGCTCTACCTGACCGGAGGCGGCGACCTCTTCCAGCTGCGCTACGTCGCCGAGGAGGTCTTGAAGAAGGATCTCGAGTCGACCGCAGGGGTCGCGGCGATCAAGGTCAACGGCGGCTACGAGGAAGAGATCCAGGTGCGGGTGGACGAGGGCAAGCTCTCGCTGGTCGGCCTGAGCATGCAGGACGTCAACCAGAAGCTCCTGCGCGAGAACGTCAACCAGGCCGGCGGCAGCCTCTACGAGGAGGAGGCGCGCTATCTGGTGCGCGCCAACAACGAGTTCGAAGGCCTCGACGACATCATGGACACCGTCCTGATGAGCCGCGACGGCCGCCAGGTCAAGGTGTCGGACGTCGCCGCCGTCACCCGCGGCAGCAAGAAGCGCGAGGTGATCAGCCGGTTCGGGGGCGGCGAAGCGGTCGAGCTGGCGCTCTACAAGGAGGGCGACGCCAACATCGTGCAGGTTGCCAAGGCGGTGCGCAACCGGCTGGAGAACATCCAGACCGATCTGCCCGAGGGCGTCGAGCTGTCGACCGGCGTCGACCAGTCGGAGTTCATCCGCGCGTCGATCGACGAGGTCTTGATGAACGCGATGCTGGGCGGCGGCATCGCCATTCTGGTGCTGCTCTTCTTTCTGAAGGACCCGCGCAGCACGCTGATCATCGGCGTGTCGATCCCGATCTCGATCGTCGCCACTTTCTTCCTGATGTACCGGACCGGCACCACCCTCAACGTCATGTCGCTCGGCGGGCTGGCCCTGGGCGTGGGTATGCTGGTGGACAACGCCATCGTCGTCCTCGAGGCGATCTTCAAGCGGCGCGAGGC
>JBFGLX010000131.1:0-8973 GCA_041575955.1 Thermoanaerobaculia bacterium | reverse complement strand
ACCGGGATCACGCCGTGGCCGTCGAGGTTGAAGCAGTTGGGAAAGCTGCCCGGCTTGACGTCGATCGCCACCCGGATCACGGCGGGCGGCCCGGCCCCGACCCGAAAGGGACTGCCGCCGACCGCGAGGAAGCCGAGGACGCTCTCCGTGGCCGTGTCGATCCACCAGATCCGCCCGTCGGCCCCGGCGGCCACGTAGACCCGCGTCCCGTCGGCGGTGACGGCGGCGCCATCGGCGGTCACCGTGATGCCGTTGGGTCCCCTCCCGACCGAGACCGTCCCGGTTACCGCTAGAGTGGCGGTGTCGATCACCGAGACGCTGTTCGAGTTGTCGTTGGTGACGTAGGCGCGGGAGCCGTCGGGCAGGACCGCCACGTCGCGAGGTAGGTCGCCGACCGCGACGGTGGCCACGACGGTGTGGGTAGCGGTTTCGATCACGGACACCGAGTCCGAGTCGCGGTTGACGACCAAGACGCGGCCGCCGTCCGGAGTCACCGCGAGGCCGTTGGGCTCGTCGCCGACTGGCACCGTGGTGACCAGGCTATCGGTCGCGGGGTCGATCACCAGCACCCGGTCGAGGAGAGAGTCGGTCACGTAGACGAAGGGCTGGGCCGGGGCGGGGTGGAGAACGAGCGCGACCGCGGCGAGGAACGCGACGAGGACACCCCGTCAGCCAGGGTCACGCGCCAACGCTGCGAGTCGCATGGTCCGACCTCTCAGACTCGAAGGATGAACTGGGGTCTGCTCCCTCGTGAGTTTCCTGTCAAGCTCGATCTCACCTGCCTGAGCTCGGAACCGAGTCGCGCGACGGTGTTACCTTCCATGCCGCGAGCCCCTGGTACGCGGGTTGCTTACCCTTTCTCCGTCGCCCGGACGTCCGCGGGCCCCGCATGGAGCGGGCGCCGCAGGACAGAGCGACAAGGAGCTCCACCATGCGTGCTCGTCTTCTGTTGGCGGGTCTGCTGGTACCGGCCGCGGCGATGGCCGCGGTCGAAGTCACCCCTCTGGCCGGCTATCGCGCCGGCGGGGTGGAGATCGACACCGGGATCATCTGCGTGACGCTGCCGTGCGCCAGCTTCGCGGAGAGCGACGACAGCGTGCTCTACGGCGCGATCCTGGGGGTGCCGCTCAACGACAACTACCAGGTCGAGGTGCTGGTCAACCGCCAGCCCACGGACCTGGTCTTCGCCGAGTCGCTGGGCGGAGGCCGCAACGCACTGTCGACGGTCGATTTCGACGTGACCCACCTGCACGCCGGGATCATGCGCCTGTGGCGGCTGCGCTCCTTCGAGCCGTTCGTCGCCGTCGGCGCCGGCCAGACCTGGCTCGACGGTTCGTCGGCCGGCCGGTTCGATGACCGCCGCTGGTCGGGCAGCGCCGCGGCCGGCGCCCGGGTCCCCCTGGGGGCCTCGGAGCGCTACTTCGTGCGCCTCGAAGCGCGCGGCTACCTGGTCGACATGCCCTCGGGCGGCTTCGGTCAGGGCGGCTTTCCGCGGTCGGTCGAGAGCAATCTCACCCAGCTCGAGACCACGGTCGGCGTGAGCTTGCGGTTCTGACCGCTGCCGGTCGGCTCGCGGGGCCCGGGCGCCTGGCGACGCCCGGGCCCCGGTTCCTGCTCGCGTCGTGGGAGGACAGCCGCCGGGTCAGAGCAGGGCCGAGTGCGCCGCCAGCGGGCCGGTGATCTTCCTCCTGTGGTCGGAAGCCGTCAGGGCGGTCAGCTGGGTAGAGAAGGTAAACACCCGGCCGAGAAAGTCGGTGTACGCGAGGTCCAATCGGTGCGTGCCGGGGAGCGCGAGCTTGAGCGACAGCGAACTTCCGGTAGATCGGAGCACGCCATTGACCTTCCACTCGATCTTGGTCAGCACCTTGCTGATGACCGCTCCGCGCAGCGCCAGCACCAGATCGAGCCGAACCGTCTCGCCGGCGCGCACCAGTCGGTTGCCGGCGAGCTCCGCCACCCGGCCCTCTTCCGGATAGAGGATGTGCAGGGAAAGGCGGTCGTGCTCCGAGAGGCCGCCGTTGGCGTAGTTGCCGGGTGCGAACGAGAAGAGCGGCGTCCAGGTGTAGTGCATGACGGAAAGCGGATCGTAGGGCGTGAGGTAGAACTGCCCGCCGCCGCCGTAACCTCCGACCTGGACGGTGTTGTTCTTGAGGCCGGCGACGGCGGCCAGCCGTAGAGCGTTGGCGTCTTTCTCTTTCGAGTAGCCCGGAATCTTCTGGAGATTGGCCACGTGGGCGGCGATTTCGGCGTCTCGCTTGGCAGCCTCCTCCGGCCCGTAGCCATCGGGATCCGGGCCTCGAATCGATTCGACGGCGCGATAGCCGGCGCCGTAGATCGCCTCGGCTTGCGCGGCGGACACGCCCGCGATCTGCTTGATGAAGGTCAGGACCCAGCCCTTGTCGACGTCCTGTCGCTGATGCTCGTGGGAGAGTCCCAGGGCGTGCCCCACCTCATGGAGCGGATGGTTGATGAAGGGAGTCGAGCCGCCGGCCGGGTCGCCGAACTTGACCGCGGCGTAGTTGTCGTCGCCCAGGTGGAGGTTGAACAGGCATTCACGTCTCAGGTCACGGGTGTTGGGCTCCCAGGACCAACCGCCGCCTCCTCCCGTGAGCGTGCAGCCCTGGCCCGGAATCGGATTCAACGCGCCGAACAGGTCGGGGTAAACGGTGCCGGAGGCGGTGGTGTAGGAGGTGTTGGGGATCACGATGCGAATGTCGCCACTGAAGCGGTCCTTCCCGCCCACCGGACTGCTCGTGCAGCTGTCCTGATACTGGAACCGGATGTTGGCCGCCCACTCGAACTGCGCGAGGATCTGCTTGATGTCTGCGACGCGGCCGGACCTGTGCGTCGAGGCGTTGCCGGCGAAGCACAGGATCGGCCGGCTGCTCTGCACGCCGCTTTCCCAGTACATGCCGGCGTGGACAGCCTGCGGGGCCGCGAGCCCCGCGAAAAGGGCTGCGAGGACAAACTGAGCCTTCATGGCATTCATCTCATGTTGATGCCGATGGCCTTGCGACAGTCGTTGGCGGCGCAGCCGAAGGCGGCGCCGCTGGTGTCGGCCGGGTCGTAGTTGACGGTCAGCGTCTTGCCCGCGACCAGGGCCGTGTTGACCATGCTCAGGAACCGGTTCGCGAAGTCGACGTTCTTGCTGTCGACCGCGAACCAGATGATCCCGCCTGAGACCGGCGCGGCGCACTTGACGTGGATGCGGTTCGCGAAGGTCCCCGTGAGAACCGGTACGCAGTCCGACCAGACGGTCGCCGCACGTGCCTCCGTGGCGCTGATGAGCAATCCCATCGCGACTGCGAGGAGCACCAGGACGATGGGTAGCTGCCTCGACTGACTTCCGCTTCCGAATTCACTCCGGGTCATGGTTCCTCTCCTTGTTTGCGGGTCGACTACGCCCTGCCCGGCTTCGTGCGCCGCTGTGTCCGTGACTGCCTTCAACTCGAGTTGGACTGGCGGAGCCAATCTCTGCCCAGTTCCGCCCGCATGCAACGCCCCGCTGGGCGGTGCGAAACCACCCGCCGGCGGGGGGTGGTGCCGCCTGTCCGCACCTACGCGTAGCCGTCGCCGAATGGCCGCGCCGCACCCGGGAGGCAAGGTGGAGTCGGCCTGGCCGTCCGGCTAGCGCCGCGGCCGCCGGTGCGAGTAGCCCCAGTCGGGCGCGTCGGTCGGCTCGAACTCGAACGCGTCCTTCCAGCTGCGGCCGCCGCGATGGCGCCGCCGCCGCGCCCGCGAGTGGGAATCCGCGTTGCGGAAGTAGCGGTCGAACTCGGCGTCGCCTTCCGAGGCGAGCTCTCCGGCGTCGCCGAAGTCGTACGACGACGAATCGTCGTCCTCGTAGTCCTCCGCCAGGAAGGCATCGAGGAACTCGTCGCTGTAGGGCTCGTCGTCGTTCACGTCCGACATCAGTTCTTCGGAGTCGTCGTCGATCCGTTCGACCTCGAGGTCCTCCGGTCGAGGGGCCTTGGACGGTTGCTTCATGACGATTCCCTCCTTGCGGGGGTTGTTCGGGCTCCAGGCAGGCGGTCTCGCGGGGCCGTCCTGCCTCGGATCGTCTGGGCCAGGAAGCCGAGGTGCTCCTCGATCTCGAAGCAGGAGCGCTCGAGCCGCGCCCACTGCTTGTCGGGTATCACCCCGTTGTTGAACAGGCTCTCGAAGCGCCGGGTGGCGTCGCGGGATCGAAGCTCCAGGGTCTGGAGCAGGCTCCGGCACTCGTTGCGATCCCTCCAGCCGAGCAGGTCGACGCGCGCCTTGAGGGCTTCGATGGCCGAGGCCGTGCGGGCGAGGCGGCGCGCCAGCGGCTCGGCCCGCACCGCGGCACCCGCCGGCGGTTCCACGGGAGAGCTCGAGGTCGGAAGCGGTTTGCCGCGCATCGGACCGATACCCACGCTGCAGCACGGTGAGGCAAGGATGCTGCCAGGATCTCCGCCCCGGCGAGATCGGGACGCAAAGTGTTTTTCTTCAGTGACTTGGGCCCTGAAGCCGAGCGTAGCTCAAAGCCGGCCCCTGAAGCGAAAGGGAATCCGAGACCCCGAATGGGGTGAAAAAATGGGAAATTGAGTGCCTATTCTCCCGAGCCAGCCGACGCCTTGTACGACTCCTTGCGCAGGCCGAGCCGCTTCATCTTGTTGTACAGCGTCCGCCGGTCGATTCCGGCCCGGCGGGCGGTCTCGCCGAGGTTGCCGCCGGTCTCTCCGAGCAGCCGGCCGAGGTAGCGCCGCTCGAACGACTCGAGCAGGCTCGCCCGGGCCTGCGCCAGCGACAGGCGGCTCCAGTCGGCCTCGTCGAGGGGCGCGCGGCCGCCGTCGCGGTCGCCGGCCGGGTCCGAGCGCCAGGACGAGATCTCCTCGGGCAGCTCGTCGAGCGTCACCCGGGAGTCGTCGCACAGCAGCACGGCGCGCTCGACGACGTTGATCAGCTCGCGGACGTTGCCGGGCCACGAGTACGCTTCGAGCGCCGCCATCGCCTCGGCGGTGGCGCCGGCGACCTCGGAGCGGCCGAGCTGCACCCGGAACTGCTCGAGGTAGGTCTCGATCAGCGGCGCGATGTCCTCCTGGCGCTCGCGCAGCGGCGGCACGGTGAGCGTCATCACGCTCAGCCGGTAGTAGAGATCCTGCCGGAAGTGCTTCTCCTCGACGGCGGAGGCCAGGTTGTGGTTGGTGGCGGACATGATCCGCACGTCCACCTCGAGCGAGCGCTCGCTGCCGAGCCGCTTGACGGCGCGCTCCTGCAGCGCGCGCAGGAGCTTCACCTGCAGGTGGGGCGGCATCTCGCCGATCTCGTCGAGGAAGAGGGTGCCGTCGTGGGCCAGCTCGAACGCTCCCCGGCGGGCGCGGCTGGCGCCGGTAAAGGCGCCCTTCTCGTGCCCGAACAGCTCGCTCTCGAGCAGCGGCTCGGGCAGCGCTGCCGGGTTGACGGCGATGAACGGCCCGGCCGCGCGCGGTCCTTCGGAGTGGATCGCGCGCGCCAGCCACTCCTTGCCGACGCCGGTCTCGCCGAGGATCAGCAGCGACGTGTCGGCGTCGACCACCTTGCGCGCGGTCGCCAGGAGCGCCTTCATCGCCGGGCTCTGCGACGAGAAGTCGGCCAGCCGCGAGACCTCCCCCTCGCGCTGCACGATGACCTGATCGACGCTGCTGCGCCGGTGGCGCGCGACCAGCGTCGCCAGGGTCTTGTGCAGGCCGGCGCCGGAGAGGCCGGGCGAGAGCACGGCGAAGGCGCCGGCGGCGAGCAGCCGGGCGCGGCCGTCGAGGTCGGTCTGGTCGCTCAGCACGATGACCTCGGGGCGCTCGGGTAGCGCCCGCACGTCGGCGAGCGCCCGCTCCGGAGGGTCGGGAAGCTCGGCCGCGGTAGCCACCAGCAGGTCGAACGCCGCGTTGGGCAGATCGTCCCACGACGGCGGTCGATCGGCCGTCTCGAGCACCAGGACCTCGAGCGCCTCGAGGGCGCTCGCCAGCCGCTCGCGAAGCTCTTCCTCGCCGATCAGCAGCAGGGCGCGAATGAGCATTCCGAAACGCTATCATCGCCGCCGGGCGAGCTGAAGGCGCTCGGCGGGGCGGCTGGCGAGAGGGTCGGGCTACCGGGTGAGCAGCCTGAGCAGGTGGTGGCGCAGGTAGCCGAGCGCGTAGTTGAGCAGGTTGGAGCGGGCGAGAAACGGCAGCACCGGCGTTCGCCGCAGCACGATCCGGTCGACCAGCGTCAGCAGCCGCTGATCGGTCGGGTCGATCCGCAGCCCCTGCTCGATCGCGCGCAGCGCGCTCAGGCGGCGCCCGGCGAGCAGATGGGTGCGCGCCAGGTTGATGTAGTTCTCGGGCTGGTAGAACTCGCTCTGGACCGCGTGCTCGCAGAGCAGCAGGCCTTCGTGCGGCTTGCGCTTCAGCCAGGCGATGCCGTAGCCGAGGTAGGAATAGAAGAGGCTCGGCAGCTGGGTGCCGTGCGAGCTTCGCTCCGCCACCCAGCCGAGCACCTGTAGCCCCTCGTCCCACTCGCCCTGCCGGCACAGGTTGACGCCGCGGTTGGCCGCCTGTTTGAGCGTCGCCGTGTCCGCCGCTGCTCCCATTCGGAGTGATCGTAGGGCCGATCCCCGGTCGAGTGCTGTGGAAGACTACTCACTCGCTCCCTGGGGCTGTCGCTTCCTCTTCTCCTTCTTGTCTCGCCGCTTGCGCTTCGGCTCGGCCTCTTCGGCGCTCGCCGGCGCCCCGGCGGGGCGCTCGAACTTCTCGATGCAGTAGAGCTCCTCGGCGGTCCGGATCAGGATCGCCCCGTCGGCGATCGCCGGCGAGGCCTCGCAGCGGCCTTCGATCCGGTTGACCGCCAGCTTGCGGCCCTTGCTGTTGACCACCGAGGTCACGCAGTCGCCGCTGGTCGCGTAGACCTTGCCGTCGGCCCACGCCAGCGAAGCGTGGAAGTTGCCGCCCTCGAGGCGCTGCTGCCAGAGCTTGCGGCCGGACTTCGGATCGAGGGCCAGGAGGATGCCGTTGTCGGTGACGACGATCAGATTGCCGGCGTCGTCGAAGACCGGCGACGGCAGCTTGGGCGCCGAGCTGGCGCCACCCCAGAGGCTCTCGGCTCGGGTGGCGGCGCCCGCGCCGGAGAGCTGCCAGACGGCGATCGAGCGATGGTGCACCGAGCCGGGCAGGACCAGGAGGTCGTCGGCCAGCAGGGCGGTCGGCACGACCTGGCGCAACGTGTGGTCGATCGTCCACAGGCGATCGCCCGAGCGCGGGTCGTAGGCCGCGATGAACGGCGTCGAGGCGAAGACGAGCTCCGGTCCGGAGGGCGTCTGCCGCACGATCGGAGTCGTGTACGAGCAGCAGGTCTCGTCGTTCTCGCTGCGCCAGAGCTGGCGCCCGGTGCGCCGGTCGTAGGCGGCCACCCAGCTGATGTCGTCCACCTCGTCGCCGCCCCACTCGTCGTCGCGCGCGACGATCACCGCGTCGCCGACGATGATCGGCGAGCTGACGACGCCGTAGCGAGCGCGCTCGATGTAGTGGGGGTCGACCGTCTGGGTCCAGAGCTCGTTGCCGTCGTAGTCGAAGGCGGCGAGTCCCATGCCGAAGTAGGTGTAGACGCGCTCGCCGTCGGCAACCGGAGTCACCGCCGCGGGCGTGTTCAGATGATGGCGGCGCTCCTGGTCGGTGGTGAACACCACTCTCTCCCACAGCTTCTCGCCGGATGCGAGATCGAGCGCGATCAGGACGCGGTTGAGCCGCTCGTGGCGGGTGAGGCGGCCGGAGGGCCGGTTTCCCCACGAGGTCGTGACGAACACCTTGCCGGCGCTGACGATCGGCGAGGAGTTGCCGATGCCGGGAATCTGCGCCCGCCAGCGAACGTTGGCGCTGTCGCCGGTCCAGCGGGTCGGCAGGCCGGTCTCGGTGGAGACGCCCTGACCGTTTGGCCCCCGCCACTGCCGCCACTCGCCGGGGGCGTCGTCGGCGAGCTGCGGTTGCCGGGCGCATCCGGCGAGTGCGGCGGGCAAGAGCGCCGCGACGGCCACGAGGCGCAGCCAGTTCGTGCGATGCAAAGCGAGTTCCTCCCTGGGGTTCGAGATCGAGCGGCTGAGGGCGGCCCCTTACCGGGGCCTCGGACAGGGTGCGAATCCTATCAGCGCAGTGTGACTCATCCAACTTTTTTGGCGTGACGAAAATCACTGCGGGGCGATCGCGTCGCGCGTAGGTTTCGGGCCGTGATGAACACCTTCTCGAGGCATGCGCGAACGTCGATAGGTTTCTTTGCCCTGTTCATGCTCTTGAGCGTCACCGGCGTGCGATCCGAGCCGATGCCGGGTCAGATCGTGGTCGACGAGGCCAACCCGCGCTGGTTCCGCTATCACGAGGGCGGGCCGTTCTTCATGGCCGGTCCCGGCGACCCGGAGGGCTTTCTCTACCGCGGCCGGCTGCGTCGCGACGGCACGCGCTCCGGCGACCAGCTGAAGCTGATCGAGAAGCTCGCCAAGACCGGCGCCAATTCGATCTACCTGATGGCCGTGCGCTCGCACGGCGGCGACGGCACCGAGACCCACAACCCGTTTATCCACAACGATCCGCGAAAGGGTCTCAACCACAAGGTCCTCGATCAGTGGGAGTCGTGGTTCCAGGAGATGGACCGGCACGGCATCGTCATCTTCTTCATCTTCTACGACGACAGCTCGCGGGTCTGGAACACCGGCAACGAGGTCGGCGCCGAGGAGCGCGAGTTCGTGCGCGCCCTGGTCGATCGCTTCGAGCATCACCGCCACCTGATCTGGGTGGTGGCGGAGGAGTACCAGGAGCGCTACTCGCACCGGCGGGTCTCGGGGATTGCGGCCGAGATCCGCGCCGCCGACGAGCACCGGCACCCGATCGCGGTCCACAAGGTGCACGGACTCGACTTCGAAGAGTTCGCCAACGACCCGAATCTCGATCAGTACGCGATCCAGTTCAACGTGCCCGAGGCGTCGGAGCTGCATCGCGGCAACGTCACCGCCTT
>JBFGLX010000130.1:0-8984 GCA_041575955.1 Thermoanaerobaculia bacterium | reverse complement strand
CGGCGTCGGCCGCGAGGCGGGCGAGCTCGACCTCGCGCTCCTCGGCGACCGAGATCAGCCGCGCCAGCTCGGCCTCGGCTTCGGCCTGCGGCCGTTGCGCCTCTTCAGCAGCGGTGCGCGCTTGCTCCAGCTCCTGACGCGCCTGCTCGAGCCGGGCGGTCAGGGAGTCGCGCTCGGATTCGAGCTCCGCGATACGGGCTGCGGCGTCCGCGTCCGCCGCCGCCGCGTCGCCGGTACCAGCCTCGTGTCCGAGGCCCTTCTCGAGAATCTGCTCCAGCACTCTCTGGCTGACCTCGTCGAGCTCGAGGAACCGGATGCCCATACCGGCCGGACGCTCGGGCCCCTCGGCCAGGGGCCTCGTCCAGACCACCTCCGCCTGGCCGTGGATGAGGTTGAAGTCGTCGCCGAGCTGGAAGGAGAAATCGAGGATCGAGCCGGGCGGGCGCGGCCGCTTCGCCCGAATGAACATGCCGGTGAGCGACAGATTGGTCGCCACCTCGTTGACGAAATCGTCGAAGCGCCGGTACTGGATGGTGATCGGCTGCTCGCAGCGCATGCGCCGGGACGGCGCCCGGCCCTTGGCGGCCTCCTGCGCCAGCCGCTCGTCCACGAACTGCTTGAGGTGCGAGAAGTCGCGCTCGCTCAGATTGGTGAACCGCACGCCGACCAGATACTCGGAGCGGCGACCGATGCCCTCACGCCGGATGCAGCGCACCACCTCGGTCTCGGCCTCGATGACCGTGGCCGGCCCGTCGCCGGTGTCGTAGTCGAGCTTGAAGCGGACGAAGGCGAGCTGGCCGCCGGCGGGCAGCGGGTCGTCGGTCATCATCGCGACGCCGCCGGCGCTCAGGTCGATCAGCGTCGCCTGCTGACAGAGGCGGTTGTCCTCCAGCTGATACTCGAGCTCCAGCGGGATCTTCAGCCGAGGGTACTTGCGGCGGTCTTGCTTCACCCTCAGCGAGGGTAGGCCGGGCTGGAGGGGCAGCCCAATGACCTCTTTCACACCGGGTCGAACGGCTGGAGGTTGGCGAGAAGGTCAGGCTAGGGCTTGCGGCTGCGCTCCAGGGTGTCGGTGAGAGTGGCTACCACTTTCGCTTCCTGGCGGTCGCTCAGCTCGAGGATCTCCTTGAGGGCGATGCCGATGTGCGGGATGTACTTCTCGATGTAGGCGTGCTTGCGGGCGGCGTCGCGACGCTTGCGGTCCTTGCGGATGTGGGCGCCGAGCCGGCGCCCGATCCCCTGGAGGGCGAGCCGGAGCTCGCGCAGGATCTCGTCGTAGCCGGCTACCGCCTCCTTGCTCTCGCTGGTGAACGGCACCCAGACGCTGGCGATGTGGACCATCAGGGTGACCGGTCCGGCGGGCAGGGCGCCGCGGCTCTGCTGCAGACCGTAGGCCTTCCAGTTCGTGCCCAGGACGCTCTTGGTGAGCGCACACGCCCCCTGCTGGTACAGGAGAGGGACGCGGTTGGCGAACCGGTAGAGGCTCACCAGGTCGTCGGCCGCCATCTGGCCGCCGAAAGCCAGGCCGACCTCGATCTGAAAGGGGTTGCCCCGGTAGACCGCCGGTGGCCGCGACAGCGCGGCGAAGAAGTCGGCCGCCAGCTGCTCGCGCAGGCTGGCGAGGATTCGCTCCTCCCCGATCGGCGACAGGCAGTTGGTCGGTGGCGCCGGGATGCGGGTCTCCCGGATCTGGGCGACGAGCTGCTCGGCGCGCTCGCTGGTGACCCGCCGCGGCGACGTGGTCACCTTGAGCCCGGCGCCCTCGATGATGCGAGTGGCGACCGTCGGGCCGACGCGGCTGAACTCGGTGCGCAGGAACGACCTCAGCCGCCGTGCCTTGGTCTCCTTGAGCATGCGCATCAGCAGGCCGACCTCGACCCCGTAGGGGTGAGGCTTGATCTCGAGCGCCTCGGCCGGCAGCTCGTCGCTCGAGCGCTGGTAGAGCTCGCGCTCGTCCGGATTGGGTCCCTGGAAGGCGATCTGGACGTGGGGATTGGCGAGCGCGGTCTGCTGCAGGTAGGTGCCGACGCCGTGCCGCCCGCGCTTGTAGCTGCCCTCGAGCTCGATCGCGACGCTCGTGCCGTGAGCCCTCTGCCACTCTACCTCGCTCTCGCGCTTGATCACCGGCTCGTTGCGCAGGGTGTCGATCACCAGCTCGTAGCGGTGCGCCGGCTTCCTGGCGCCGGTCCGGCTCTCGATGACGATCGGCTTGCCCGTGGTGAGCTGGCCGTACATGCCCGCGGCGCTGATGCCGATCCCCTGCTGGCCGCGGCTCTGGCGCAGGCGGTGGAACTTCGAGCCGTAGAGCAGCTTGCCGAAGATCCTGGGGATCTGCCGCTTGACGATGCCGGGGCCGTTGTCGGTCACCACCACCCGGTAGCGGCTGTCGGCGATCGGCTCGATCCGGACCTCGAGGGCGGGCAGGATGCCCGCCTCCTCGCAGGCGTCGAGCGAGTTGTCGACCGCCTCCTTGATGGTGGTCAGTAGCGCCTTGGTCGGGCTGTCGAAGCCGAGCAGATGCCGGTTCTTGGTGAAGAACTCGCTGACCGAGATCTCGCGCTGCTGCGCAGCCATGCTGCTGGCGGTCGCTCGCCTCCGGCGCGACGCGGCCGGCGCCGGCTTCTCGTCGGCACGGCGACGGGCCGCTTTCGGCTTGCGGGCGATCGTCTTGCGGGAGCTCATGTCAGAGGAGAAGCAATCGGGATTCTAGCGTCTTCATGCTAGGATACGCGCCAACGAATGCTCTTCAGCTTGGGTTGTGAGGGAGCTTGGCGGTGGGTGTGGCTGCGCTGGGTGCCTGGTAGAGGAGAGCCTATGCACAAGAGCGAAGAGAAGATCTGGTTTCCCGCAATGAGGCAGGGCTGGGGTTGGGGGCTGCCGATCACCTGGCAAGGGTGGGTGGTTTTCATCGCCTACCTCGGCCTGGTCGCCGCCGGCGTGGGGGCGTTGAGAGCAGGCGCCCCGCTGCTCGTGTTCCTGCTTTACGTCTTCGGCCTCTCTAGCGGATTCCTCGCGGTCTGTTGGCTCAAGGGCGATAAGGCCGAGTGGCGCTGAGACCGCGGCGGCACGGTCGGCGCCCGGAACGAATTCGATCGTCGCCGCTGTGAAGAAGGCGGCAGCGCGGGCCATCCCGCTCTGGCATGCTCGGTGGCATGATGCGGAATGGAAACCGAACGGCTGGGCTTTCGCGGATCGTGGTCGTCGCGTGGTCGGTTGCGAGCCTGGCGGCCCTGGCGGCAGCGAGCGGATGGAGCGCCCAGTCCGTCCCAGTCGGCGCCTCGGGCGAGCTGTCGTTTCGCCTGCCGACGGGATGGACGAGCTCGGTGGGCGGCGCCGCCGCGACCGCTCCGACGATCACGGTCCGGCCCGCCGGCGAGCGCGACGCTGTGCTCTTGATGACCGCGATGCCCCGCCGCCCCGATGAGGCGCTCTCCGACCTGGAGCTGCGGCGACTGGTCGAGGCGCGCGGGGAGGCGGCGCTGTCGACCGCCCTTCAGGACCGGCTCGAGCTGGTCCGGGTCCGGGGCGCCGGGGCGTCCGGCTACCTCTACCACCTGACCGACAGGCAGGAGGAGGCCAGGGCGGGCGACTATCGTGAAGCCAGGCAGGGGGCGCTGCTGGTGGGCGAGCTGCTGGTGAGCGTCACGATCCTCAGCCACTCCGGCGATGGCGAGTCGGTGGACGAAGCGCTCGCGGTGCTGTCGAGCGCCAGGCATCTGCCCTAGCCTGAACATCTCACCAACCTTCGTCCAGAAGGCCGCGGCTACCGGAGGGAGAACCTCGATCCTCTCTCCCGAGGAACGCCAGCAGCCGGTCGGTCCAGGCGTCGGGATCTTCGAGCATCGGATAGTGGCCGAGGTCGTCGAGCCACTCGAGCCGGGCTCCGGGGATCGCGTCCGCCAGGCCCTCGCCGATCGCGGCGACGGCGACCGGGTCGCGCCGCGCCCAGAGCACCAGCGCCGGTCGGTCGAAGCGCTCGAGCGCGCCGACCCAGCGCTCGCGAAAGCGGTAGCGCTCGCCGATGTAGCGCGAGAGCGCGTGCATGCGCAGCCTGCCCTCGGCGTGCAGGATGCCCTCCCACATCGCGTCGAGATCGGCGTCGATCGCGCGGCTGGGGTCGCCCCACAGGCGGCGCACGACGCGCTTGAAGTAGGCGCCCGGGACCAGCCGCCCGAACGCCGGGCCGAGCAGCGGTGAGCGCGCGATCCGCTGCGACAGGCGGAGCCGGGCGAGCTCGATCAGGACGCTGCCGTTGGCGAGCGTGAGGCTGCGCACGTCGAGCGGCAGCAGGCGGCGCTCGCGCCGGGCGAGGAGCTCGGTGGCGATGCTGGTGCCGTAGTCGTGGCCGAGCAGGTGGCCGCGATCGATCCCGAGTTGGCGCCAGACGCCGAGCGCGACGTCGGCCTGCTCGTGCAGCGAGTAGGAGTAGCTCGCGGGCTTCTCCGACAGGCCGAACCCGAGGTGGTCGTGGAGGACGACGCGATGGCGCTCGGCCAGCCGGTCGATCACCCGATGAAAGTCGTTGGAAGACGAAGGAAAGCCGTGCAAGATCAGCAGCGGCTCGGCGTCCCGCGGGCCGCAGTCGACCACGAACACGCCGCGGCCGTCGACCTGCTCGGTGCGTCCCCGCTCGCGCCAGGCGGCGACGATCTCGCGGCCGCTCGGGCCGTCCGCCGTCACGCCCGCTCCCAGCCGCGCAGCCACCACCAGGCGGCCAGCGCCAGCAGCACCTCGAACAGGCCGCAGAGCGCGAACGCGAAGCCGAAGCCGCGCGCCGCGAACGCCCAGGCGCCGAAGATCGGGCCGATCGCGAAGCCGAGCGAGCCGGCGAGGTTGAAGCCGCCGACCGCGCTGCCGCGCATGCGCTCGTCGCTGAGCTGGGAGGTGAGCACTATGGCGGGTGGGAACATCACCGAGGCGAGCACCCCGAGTCCGATCATCAGGGGTCCGAGCAGGTGCAGCGGCGCGACGCCGACGGTGGCCAGGAGCAGGCCGTAGAGGAGCGAGCCGTAGACCAGCGGCCTGGCCGGTCCGATCCGCTCGGTCCAGCGACCGGTGAAGAACTGCAGCAGCGCGAACGGCAGCAGGAAGCCGGAGAGGTAGCGGCCGCGCACTGCGGCGTCGGCGGCGCCCAGGGAATCGAGATAGAGCGGGAATACGACCACGAACAGGCCGACCGCCAGCCGGTCGATGAAGTGCACGCCGTAGGGCAGCAGCAGCCGCGGCTGCGAGCGCAGGGCGGCGGCGATCTCGCGCAGCCGGGCGCCCTCGCGGGTCGCGTGGCTCTCCTTCAGCGCCAGGGCGAGCAGGGTCAGCAGAGCGAAGAGCACGGCCGCGGTGGTGAGCGGCGCGCGCGCCCCGAGCCAGCGGGTGATGTAGCCGCCCACCGGCGCGCCGAGCGCGACGCCCAGGATGAGCGAAGCGCCCATCAGGCCCATGAAGCGGCCGCGGCCGCCGATCCCGGGCTGGTCCATGATGTGGGCCATCACCAGCGACCAGCCCATCACCGTGAAGGCGCCCTGGAAAAACCTCAGCAGCAGCAGCAGGTCGATCGACTGGACGACGCCGTAGTAGGCGTAGATCGCCGCCGAGACGAGGAATCCGATCACGATGAACGGCTTGCGGCGACCGGCCCGGTCGCTGAGCACGCCCCAGAGCGGCGCGAAGATGATGTAGGCGAAGGTCTCGATCGAGAAGAACAGGGTCGCGTCGGCGATCGTGCCCCCGAGCTCCTCGATCATCAGCTCCTTGAGGCCCGCCACCACCAGCGTCAGGTTGAACATGGCGGCGAAGAGCAGGGTGCACGGCAGCAGAATTGCCCTGCCGATCGCTTGTGTGCCGTCGCCGGTCATCGCCCGCGGAGTCATACCACGGATACGAGGAAATCCGCCGACACGATACCCGATCGCAGCCACCCTCTTTCGAGGGGTCCGAATTTGAGTATCCTGTCACCGGGTATGCCCGGGTCACGACACGACGACCCCGCGTCGACGATCTCGTACCAGACGGCTCGGCGGCTCCTCGAGGAGCCGACCGAGAAGGGACGGCGGCTGCTGGAGCTGTTCGCCCGCGACCAGGTGCTGCGGCTGGAGACCCTGCGCGAAGAGTTCCAGACCAACCAGAACGGCCTCAACGCCCTGCTCGGCTCGCTGACGCTGCGATTCAGCAAGATCCAGCAGGAGCCCGGATTCCACATCTACATACCGAGAATGCGCGCCTGGGCGATCGGCAACACCTCGCGGGTCAACCTGCGGCGGGCGTTTCGCGAGGCGGAGCGCTCCCGCCAGCGCGAGCTCAGGTTCCCGGGCTAGCCTTCTCACCAACCTTCTGATCGAGCTCCGCCTCGAGCCGCCAAAACTCGCCGGACAGGGACGAAACGCCGGTTTCGGGGGCCGAGATGGAGCTGTGGAGGATTGCCTAGCTCCGGGCCGGGATTCACGTGAAGAATCGGATTTCGAACGCGGGCATCTACCCATGTCGGTGGACTACGACAGCCTCGCACGCTTACCCGAGCGCGATGCCTCGGCGGCCGGCGCGCGCCCGGAGGAGCTCGAGTCGCTGCGTCGCCGCGTGCGCCAGCTGGAGCGGCTGCTGACGGCCGGCGCCGACTCGGCGCCCTTCTTGCCCGCCGACGCCAGTCTGGGGGCGGCGCAGGAAAGCAACCCCCGGCTCGACAACGTCTACTTCCGGCAGCTTTTCGACAACTCGCCCGACGGCATCGTGCTGCTCGGCATCGACGACCGGGTGATCGAGGTCAACCGCGGCTTCGAGGATCTGTTCGGCTACGCGGCGGCCGAGGCCCGGGGACGCCCGATCAACGAGCTGATCGTTCCCCGCGAGTCGGCCGAGGAGGCGTCGGAGCTTTCGAGCGCCGTGCTGCACGGCGAGGTGGTCGCTGTCGAGGGGATCCGCAGGCGCCGGGACGGCTCCCGGGTCTACGTGCGGCTGCTCGGCTATCCGATCTTCGAGGGCGAGCGCTTGATGGGCCTGTTCGGCATCTACAGCGACATCACCTTCCGGGTGCAGGCCGAGCGCCGGCTGCGGCTCCAGGGCGCGGCGATGAGCTCGGCCGCCAACGCGATCCTGATCACCGACGCCGAGGGCGTCATCGAATGGGTCAACCCGGCGTTCAGCCGGCTGAGCGGCTACGACGAGGAGGAGGTGCTGGGCAGGACCCCCGATCTGCTGTCGCCCCGGGCGGGCACCCGGGTGTTCGCTCCGGACGAGCTGCGGTCGCTCGGGCCGAGGGACCTGTGGCGCGAGCAGGCGGTTCACCGGCACAAGAGCGGCGACCTCTACACCGTCGACCAGACGGTCACTCGGCTGAGCGATCCGGCCGACCGCCGCCAGCACTTCGTGATCGTCCAGGAGGACATCACCGCGCGGCTGGAGGCCGAGCAGCGGCTCAAGCACCTGGCCGGACACGACTTTCTCACCGACCTTCCGAACCGCTACAACTTCAACAAGCAGCTCAAGATCGAGGTCGAGCGCTCGATGCGCACCGGGCGGTCGCTGGCCACGATGCTGGTCGACATCGACCAGTTCAAAGACATCAACGACACCTTCGGCCACGCGGTCGGCGACGAGCTGCTGATCGCCGTTGCCGGGCGCCTGGGGCGGACCCTGCGCGACCGCAGCACGCTCGCCCGCTTCGGTGGCGACGAGTTCGCGATCCTGCAGACCGACATCGACGACATCGGCAACGCCTCCGGGCTGGCCCGCCGATTGATCGACGCCTTCGCGCTGCCGGTCGACGTCGAGGACCGCAAGATCCACGTCGGCGTCAGCATCGGCATCGCGGTCTTCCCCCCGGGCACGACCGATCCCCGGGAGCTGGTCAAGAAGGCCGACCTGGCGCTCTACCAGGCCAAGAGCGAGGGGCGTTCCACGTTCCGCTTCTACGTCGACGGCATGGACCGCCAGGTGCGTCAGCGGATGAAGTACGGTCAGCAGCTGCATGGCGCGATCGAGCGCCGGGAGCTGTTCCTCGAGTATCAGCCCCAGGTCGACGCTCCGACCCGCGACATCGTCGCTCTCGAGGCGCTGCTCCGCTGGCGCCACCCCGAGCGGGGGCTGGTGCAGCCGGCCGAGTTCGTGCCGATCGCCGAGGCCAGCGGCCTGATCGTGCCGATCGGCGGCTGGGTGCTGCGCCGGGCCTGCGCCCAGGCGCAGGCGTGGCGATCGGAGCACGGCCTCGACATTCCGATCGCGGTCAATCTGTCACCGATTCAGTTCAAGGATCCGGAGCTCAGCGACGCGGTGCTGGAGGCGCTGGCCGAATCGGGCCTGCCGCCCCGCCTGCTGGAGCTGGAGCTGACCGAGGGCCTCCTGATGCAGGCCTCGGACTCGGTTCAGGCGACCCTCCACCGCCTGCGCGAGAGCGGGGTGCGGTTCTCGCTCGACGATTTCGGCAAGGGCTACTCGTCGCTCGGCTATCTCGGCCGGTTCTCGCTCGACAAGCTGAAGATCGATCGATCGTTCATCCGCGACATGAACGCCAGCCACCAGAGCCGGGTGATCGTCTCGACCGTCGCCCTGCTCGGGCGCAAGCTCGGCCTCGAAGTGGTCGCCGAGGGGGTCGAGACCGAGAGCCAGGTCGAGGCGCTGCTCGACGAGGGCTGCGTCCAGGTGCAGGGTTACCTGTTCAGTCCGCCGCTGGCGGCCGAGCGGGTCTCGGAGCTGCTCACCCTGGGAAAGGGGCGGCTGCCACCTGCCGCTCGGTCGGCATCGACGGCTGCGCGCCGCGCCGAGTGACCGAGAGCGCGGCCGCCCGGCACGCCGTCTCGACCGCGACCGGCAGAGCCACGCCGCGAGCCAGCTGCCAGGCGAGCGCGCCATTGAAGGTGTCGCCGGCGGCGGTACTGTCGACGGCCTCGGCCCGGGGCGCAGCGACCCGCCCCCGATGGTCGTCGGAGAGCAGGTAGCAGCCGCGCGCGCCGAGCGTCAGGGCGACCGTCGAGACGCCGCGGGCGCGCAGCGCGGCG
>JBFGLX010000129.1:0-9161 GCA_041575955.1 Thermoanaerobaculia bacterium | reverse complement strand
TTCTGCTTCCTGCTCTCCTACCTGGCGAACGTCATCGAGCTGGCGCCGATCGTGGGCGCCTTCGCCGCCGGCCTCATCCTCGACGAGGTCCACTACCGGGAGTTCCTCGACCGCGGCGATCACAACGTGGAGGAGCTGCTCCATCCGATCAACGTCTTCCTGGTGCCGATCTTCTTCGTCTTGATGGGCATCAAGGTGGATCTCTCCACCTTCGGCCAGGTCGAGGTGCTGGGCTTCGCCGCGGTGCTCTCCATCGGCGCCATCATCGGCAAGATGATCTGCGCGCTGGGGGTGGTCGAGAAGGGCCTCGATCGGATCTCGGTGGCGGTGGGCATGGTGCCGCGCGGCGAGGTGGGCCTGATCTTCGCCGGCATCGGGGCGTCGCTGGTCCTGCACGGCAAGCCGGTGATCAGCGTCTCGGTCTTTTCGGCGGTGGTGATCATGGTCATCGTCACGACCCTGGTCACGCCGCCGGCGCTCAAGGTGACGCTGGCTCGGGGCGATCGGAAGAAGGCTCAACGGATGGCCGAGCCGTCGCCGTAGAAGACGGCCGGCCCGCGTGCGCTCCCGAGTCGACCAGGACCACGACGTCGCCGGGCATGACCATGCCGAGCTCCTCGCGCGCCAGGCGCTCGAGCAGGACCGGATCGCCGCGCAGGCGCTCGACCTCGCGGCCCAGGCGCACGATCTCGTCTTCGGTGCGGGCGATCGCCTGCTCGAGGCGCGCCTCGCGCTCGCGCGCCAGGGTCAGGTCGCGGTAGCCGCGGAAGCCGGCGAACAGCAGGAAGATCATCAGCGCCAGCGAGGCGTAGCCGAGGATCGCGCGAAAGCGGCTCGGTGACGGCTGGCGATTGAGGTGAGTCAACTCGCGGCGCGCGGGAAGGCGGCGGCTCCGGGATAGCGCGCGACGCCCTCCAGCTCCTCCTCGATCCTCAGGAGTCGATTGTACTTCGCAACCCGATCGCTCCGGCAGGGGGCGCCGGTCTTGATCTGCCCCGAGCGCGTCGCTACCGCCAGGTCGGCGATGGTCGTGTCCTCGGTCTCGCCCGAGCGGTGGCTGATGACGTTGGCCCAGCCGGCGCCACGGGCGAGCTCGACCGCCTCGAGGGTCTCGGTGAGAGTGCCGATCTGGTTCACCTTGACCAGCAGGGCGTTCGCCAGCCGCCCGGCGATGCCCTCGGCGACGATCTCCGGGTTGGTGACGAAGAGGTCGTCCCCGACCAGCTGCACGCGGCCGCCGAGCTCGGCGTTCAGGGTCGCCCAACCGGCGCGATCGTCCTCGGAGAGGCCGTCCTCGATCGAGATCAGCGGGTAGGCGTCGACCCACGAGCGGTAGAGCTCGATCAGCTCGGCGCTGCCGAGGCCCGTCCGGCCCTCGCCGGGCAGCGCGTACGTGCCGCGGCCACCCTTCTCCACCAGCTCGCTGGCCGCGACGTCGAGCGCCAGGGCGATCTGCTTGCCGGGCTCGTAGCCTGCGCCCTCGATCGCCTCGACCAGCAGATCGAGCGCCTCCTGGTTGCTCGCCAGGTTCGGCGCGAAGCCCCCTTCGTCGCCGATCGCGGTCGACAGGCCGCGCCGGCTCAGGACGCCCTTGAGCCCGTGGTAGACCTCGACCGCGGCGCGCAGGGCCTCGGAGAAGGCGTCGAAGCCGACCGGAACCAGCATGAACTCCTGCACGTCCACCGAGTTGTCGGCGTGCGCGCCGCCGTTGAGCACGTTGAGCATGGGCACCGGCAGCAGGGTGGCGGCCGGGCCACCGAGGTAGGCGTAGAGCGGCAGCCCGGCGGTGTCGGCGGCGGCCTTGGCGACCGCCAGCGACGCGCCGAGGATCGCATTGGCGCCCAGGCGGCCCTTGTTCGGAGTGCCGTCGAGCTCGATCAGGAGCCGATCGATCAGCGCCTGATCGCGCGCGTCCATGCCGGAGAGAGCCGAATCGATCTCGCCGTTGACGTGGTCCACCGCCTGCCGGACCCCCTTGCCCAGGTAGCGATCGCCGCCGTCGCGCAGCTCGAGCGCCTCGCGCTTGCCGGTCGAGGCGCCCGACGGCACCGCGGCGTGGCCGACGGTGCCGCTGTCGAGCAGGCAGTCGACCTCCAGCGTCGGATTCCCCCGGGAGTCCAGGATCTCTCGTGCCTGAATCGCTTCGATCTCGAACATTGGCCGCATTCTAGCCTGAGCTTCTCGGCGGCCCGACGTGGGCGCGCCAAAAGGAAAAGCCGCGCCCGGCGGGCGCGGCTGAGGTGACCTGCTGGTTGCGGGGGCAGGATTTGAACCTGCGACCTTTGGGTTATGAGCCCAACGAGCTACCAGACTGCTCCACCCCGCCCGGGGACTCTACCGGTAGGCGCCGTGGTAGGTCAACGGCACGGAAAGCGGGGCGCTGGGTCAGAGGGGCCCGGCAGGCCACACTGACTCGGGACCGAGAGCGGTATCATGCCGCCGTGCCGAAGGAGCTCGCCGATCTCGACACCCCGACCCTGCTGCTGGCCATGCCGCAGGTGCAGGACCCGTTCTTCCACCGCAGCGTCGTGTTCCTGATCGAGCACACCGCGGCGGGCAGCTTCGGCTTGATCGCCAACCGCCCGAGCGACATCGGCGTGGCCGAGATCCTGACCGGCATGGACATCGAATGGCGCGGCGAGCCCTCGCTGCCCGCCTTCTTCGGCGGGCCGGTGCAGCCGCAGCTCGGCACGGTGCTGTTCGACCAGGCGACCGCCGGCTTCGAGCCCGCCAGCGGCGACGGCCAGACCAGCAGCGAGGTCTTCCCCGGCCTGCGCATCACCCAGCACGTCGGCGACCTGACGCGGCTCGCCAGCGAGCCGTCCGAGCGGTTCCGGCTCTTCCTCGGGTACGCCGGCTGGGGGGAAGGCCAGCTGATGCGCGAGATCGAGCGCAACGACTGGCTGATCGCGCCGGTCCAGGAGACCCTGCTGTTCGCCGAGGATCCGGAAGAGGCGTGGTCCGCGGCGCTCCGATCGGTCGGCGTCGACCCGGCCTCGCTGCCCAGCTGGACGCCGGACGGCGGCGAAGGCAGGACCAACTAGCCCGAGAAGAGGAGGACACACGAATGCTGCGCTTACTCGCTCAGGTCGCCCTCAACGGGGTCGGGATCCTGATCGCCGCTCGACTGGTGCCGGGGATCGAGTGGCAGGGCGGAATCCTGTACCTGCTGCTCACGGGGCTGGTGATCGGCCTCATCAACCTGCTGGTCAAGCCCGTGGTGACTCTGCTGTCGATCCCGTTCATCGTGCTCACCCTGGGGCTCTTCTTCCTGCTCATCAACGGCGCCATGCTGCTGCTCGCCGGAGCGCTGCTAGACGGCCTGACGGTCCAGGGCTGCCTGCCGGCGATTCTGGGCGGCCTCGTGCTCGGCTTGTTCAACTGGATCGTCGGCGCGTTCACCGGCAAGGACTGAGTCTTGCCGGCGTCGACCGCTACGACCGGATCCAGCGAGCCCCAGCCGCGGTGGGGAGGGTGAGGGGCACGATCCGAAAACTCACCCCTTCCGCCGCCCGCCGCGAGTCGAAGAAGGCGCGCCGGGCACGCACCGCCGAGATCCTCGCCCGGCTCAAGGCCGAGTATCCCGACAGCCGCTGCGCGCTGGTCCACGACAGCCCGCTCCAGCTGCTGGTGGCGACGATTCTGTCGGCCCAGTGCACCGACAAGCGCGTCAACATGGTGACGCCGGCGCTCTTCGCCCGCTTTCCGACCGCCGCCGACTACGCCGCGGCCGACATCGCCGAGCTCGAGGAGATGATCCGCACCACCGGCTTCTTCCGCAACAAGGCGCGCTCGCTCAAGGGGCTCGGCCAGGCGCTGGTTGCCGACCACGGCGGCGAGGTGCCGTCCGAGATGGACGCCCTGGTCAAGCTCCCCGGCACCGGCCGCAAGACCGCCAACGTGGTGCTCGGCAACGCCTTCGGGATCGACGAGGGAGTCGTGGTCGACACCCACGTCGGGCGCATCTCGAGGCTGCTCGGCCTGACCGGAGAGAAGGACCCGGTCAAGGTCGAGCGCGACCTGATGGCGGTCGTCCCGCGCAGCGCCTGGACGCTGTGGGCGCACCTGCTGATCGACCACGGCCGGGCGGTGTGCAAGGCGCGCCGGCCGGAATGCGGCGCCTGCGTGCTGGCCGACCTCTGCCCGTCGGCCGAGCTCTGAGCGCCCGGCGGAGGACCGGGAGTAGACTTCGCTCCATGGATCACCGACCTCGCGGCTCGACGCACCCTGCCCTCGGCCGTGGGTGGAGGGCAGCGGTGCTGCTCGTCGCCGCCTGCGCCGGCGCGCCACCGGAGGGAGCCGACGCACCCGCGACCCGAGCCGGCGCCGCGGCTCCCGCCGCCCCCACCGCCCTGACGCTGGGCACGCCGGTCGACCACCTCGGCCAGCTCGCTCGCGAGCCGATGTTCGTCGAGCACCCCGACGGCACGCTCTTTCTCAGCGGCTACGGCTCGCAGGTGACCGGCGTCGACCCGCGCAGCGTCCCCTTCCTCTGGAAGAGCGTGGACGGCGGCGCCACCTGGGTCGCCGTCGACGTCGGCACCGCGGCCGACGGCGCGATCGGCAACTCGGACGTGGATCTCGCGATCGCCCCCGACGGCACCCTCTACTTCGCCGCCATGGGCTTCGACCGCTCGGCGTTCGAAGGCGTGCACGTCGCGATCGGGGCGAGCCGCGACGGCGGCGCGACCTGGTCGTGGAGCCTGCTCTCGGCGGACCGGTTCGACGACCGGCCGTGGGTCGAGGTGGCGCCGGACGGCACCGCCCACGCGGTCTGGAACGACGGCGCCGGCGTCAGCCACGCGGTCAGCACCGACGGCGGCGCGACCTGGATGGAGCGCGAGCGCATCCACCCTCGCGGCGGCTCGAGCCACCTGGCGATCGGACCGGCGGGGGAGATCGCCGTGCGGGTGACGCCGCTCTCGGCCTCGGGCAGGACGTTCGACGAGGACCTGGAGCTGGTGGCGGTGAGCACCGACGGCGGCGAGACCTGGGCCAAGCATCCGGCGCCGGGAACGCTGGAGTGGGATCCGACCTTCCGCGATCCGACCAAGATCCCGCGCTGGGTCGAGCCGATCGCCTGGGACGCGCAAGGCGCGCTCTACTCACTGTGGAGCGCCGGCACCGAGGTTCGGCTGGCGCGCTCGGTCGATCGTGGCGCGACCTGGCGGGAGTGGACGGTGGCCGCGGACGACGAGATCGCGTACTTCCCCTACCTGGTGGCCCGTGGCGAGGGCGAGCTCGCCGCGACCTGGTTCACGGGCGGCGGCGACGCCATGGCGGTGCGGGCGGCCCTGATCCGGGTGCCCGCAGGCGGCGAGGGGGAGCCGACCGTGCTGCTGGCCGAGCCGTTCCAGATCGACGTCTGGCGGGATCTCGAGAGCGCGCGAGCGCGCGATCCCGGTGGCGAGTACCTGCCGGTGGCGTTCCTCTCGGACGGCGACCTCGGCGTCGCCGCGCCGGTCCAGGACGCCCGCAACGAGCGCTTCGGCTTCTCCTGGCGGCGGCTCGCGATCGAGCACTGATCGGATCTCTGCTCTCACCCTCCACACCCGCCCGGTACCCGAATCCCTCTCTCTCCCTCGCGGGGAGAGAGGGACGCCGTTTGATCAGATCGCCCCTCTCACCCTCCACACCCGCCCGGTACCCGAATCCCTCTCTCTCCCTCGCGGGGAGAGAGGGACGCCCCCGCCCCGGGGGCTGTTCATTCACTACCCGCCGAGACGGGGCGCAACTGCTTCCGGCTGCCCATACTCGGGGCGAGGGCTCTCGATACGCCCGCGACCGGGACGGGCAGGAGTCATGCGTCACCTCACCGACGGATCGACCTCGATCGTGCGCGGCGCGCTGGCGGCGGGCTGCGACTTCTTCGCCGGCTACCCGATCACCCCGGCGTCGGGGATCTTGATGGGGATGCTTCGCGAGCTGCCGAGGACGGGCGGCGTCGGCATCCAGGCCGAGGACGAGATCGCCGCCATCGGCATGTGCATCGGCGCGGCGATGTCGGGGGCGCGCGCGATGACCGCCACCAGCGGACCGGGGATGAGCCTCTTGAGCGAGAACGTCGGGCTGGCGATCATGGGCGAGGTGCCGCTGGTGATCGTCGACGTTCAGCGGCTCGGTCCCGCGACCGGCGGCGCGACCACCGTCGGCCAGGGGGACGTGCAGTTCGTGCGCTGGGGGACCTCCGGCGGCTACCCGATCATCGCGCTCGCGCCCTCGTCGATCGGCGAGTGCTACACGCTCACGCGGCGCGCTTTCGAGCTCGCCGCGCGCTTCCGCGTGCCGGTTTTCGTGCTCATCGACAAGGAGCTCGGCAACACGCGCAACACCGTCGACGCCAGGGCGTTCGCGGAGCCGTCCGCCGGTCCGCGGAACGCCGATCCGATTCGCGAGCACGACGGCGCGGCCCGGCCGTACCGGTTCGAGCCGCCCGGCGAAGTGCCGCCGCTCACCTGCTACGGCGACGTCGCCGGCCTGCGCTTCACCGGCTCGACCCACGACGAGCGCGCCTTCATCACCAAGGACCCAGCGACGGTCGACCGGCTCAACCGGCACCTCGCGGCCAAGATCGATCTCCACGCCCACGAGCTGGAGCTGACCGAAGCCGACCTCGACCCGGAGGCCGAAACCCTGTTCGTGAGCTACGGGGTCACCGCCGGCGCCATGCGCGAGGCGGTGCGCCAGGCGCGCGAGCTCGAGCTCGAGGTGTCGGCGCTGACGATCCAGAGCCTCTGGCCGGTTCCGGAGGCGGCCCTGCGCCGCGCCCTCGGCGGCGTGCGGCGGGTGCTCGTGGCAGAGCTCAACCTGGGCCAGTACCGGCGCGAGGTCGAGCGCCTGGCGCGCGACCACGAGGTCGTCGGCCTCCACCGCGTCGACGGCGGGCTGATCGCTCCCGAGCGCTTCCTGGAGGCCCTCCAATGAGCCCCACCACGATCACTCCGCTGGGCACGTTTCGCAACCAGACCCCCTATCCCTTCTGCCCGGGGTGCGGCCACGGCCCGATCCTCGACCGGCTCAACGAGGCGCTGGGGCGGCTCGAGCTCGACCCGCGACAGGTCGTGCTGGTCAGCGACATCGGCTGCTCGGGCCTCTCCGACCAGTATTTCCTGACCAGCGCCTTTCACGGCCTGCACGGTCGCAGCGTCACCTACGCCTCGGGCATCAAGCTCGCCCGCCCCGAGCTGACGGTGATCGTGCTGATGGGCGACGGCGGCACCGGCATCGGCGGACACCATCTGATCAGCGCCGCGCGGCGCAACCTCGGCATCACCGTGCTGGTCTTCAACAACTTCAATTTCGGCATGACCGGCGGCCAGCACTCGGCCACCACGCCCCTCGGCGCCGTCACGGTGACCACCCCGATGGGCAATCTCGAGCGGCCACTCGACGTCTGCGCGACCGTGGCCGCCAACGGCGCCGCCTACGTCTGCCGGGCGACGAGCTTCGACGGCGACCTCGCCGAGCGAATCGCCGACGGCATTCGCCGGCCGGGCTTCGCCCTGCTCGACGTCTGGGAGCTGTGCACGGCGTACTTCCTGCCCGCCAACCGATGGTCGAAGAAATCGCTGCACGAGACCCTCGACGAGCTGGGCTTCGCCGTCGGAGTGATCCGCGACCAGCCGGCGCCCGAGCTCGCCGCGGCCTATCGCGAGCTGGCGGCGGCCACCCGGGAGGCCCCGGCGCCGGCGACCGAGGCCATCGAGCCGCGATTCGAGGCTCGCCTCGATCGGCGGGTGTCCGTCGTGGTCGCCGGCTCGGCCGGCGAGAAGATCGGCTCGGCGGTGCGGCTCGCCGCCCGCGCGGCCGTGCTCTCGGGCCTCTGGGCGGCCGAGCGCAGCGACTACCCGGTCACGGTGAAGTCGGGCTATAGCCTCTCGGAGCTGGTTCTCGGCCCCGGGCCGATCGAGTACGCCGGCGTAGACCGCCCCGACGTCCTCGGCCTGCTGTCGGCCGACGGCGCGCGGCGGGCGCGGCCCCTGCTCGAGCGGATGACGGAGGAGAGCCGGGTGTTCGCGCTGCCGGGCCTCGGCGCCCTCGAGACCCGGGCGGCGGTCGAGGAGCTCGCGCCGGCCTCGGCCGGGATCGGCAAGACCTCGACGGCGCTGGCCTTCGTCGCCGCGCTGTTCAACCGGCTCGCCTACTTCCCCGACGAGGCGCTCGCAGCCGCCGCCGACGACCTTCCCGGCCCGTACCGCGAGCCCGGGCGCCGCGCGGTCGCCGCCGGCCTCAGGGCCGGGCGCGCCCCACGGTAAGAAAGGAGATCGCCATGGAAGTCCACTATCCGAACTACAACTACCGGCTGCGCAACAACATCGCGCTGCTGTCGGACCGGCTGCCGCGCGAGATGGAGGCCTTCACGCGGCTGCACAAGAGCGCCACCGCCGACGGGGCGATCAGCCGCAAGACCAAGGAGCTGATCGCGCTGGGCGTCGCCATGACCGTCAACTGCGACGGTTGCATCGCCTACCACGTGAAGGACGCGCTCGAGGCCGGAGCCACGCCCGACGAGATCGTCGAGACGATCGGCGTGGTGGTCATGATGGGCGGCGGCCCGGCCGTCGTCTACGGCAGCCAGGCGCTCGAGGCGCTCGAGCAGTTCCTGCTCGAGCAGCAGGCCGACGCCGCGGTGCCGGCGCTCTAGCCTGCCGGAAGATCCGAGCGGACACGGCGGGCGGCCCGGCGTTCCGACCCACCCCGTCAGGTGTGGCGCTGGCGCCGCACGAGGTGAGATGTTGGCAACAGCCATGAACCGGAACCGGCTGCGCCGGCCGATCCCCTGGCGGCGCATGGAGTGTCTCGCGCTGGTCGGGACGCTCGCCTTGCCGCTCGCCGCTTTCGGGCAGGGACGCGGCGCCTGGGGCGGAGCGCGGCTCGAAGCAAGCGAGATCGCCCAGCGCTACCGGGGCAGCGTGGCGACCATCAGCGTCGAGCTCAGCGGGCGCGGTAGGCGCCAGGGGACGGGCTTCCTGCTGGAGCAGGGCTACCTGGTGACCGCGCTGCACGTGATCGACGGCGCGCGCAGCGTCAGGATCGACGGTCCGGACGGACGGCGCTCCGAGGTGATCGTGGTGCAGGCGATCGACGTGGAGAACGACGTGGCACTGCTCGAGATCGAGGACCTCGGGCTGACCCCGGTGCCGCTGGAGGCCGGCGGGCAC
>JBFGLX010000128.1:0-9208 GCA_041575955.1 Thermoanaerobaculia bacterium | reverse complement strand
TGCAGCGATGGCGTCATGACCAGCTTTTGAGCCAGTCGCAACTGCAGTTTCTGCTCGAGAGCCATCGCCTCAGAGGGTGAAGTCGTCGCCTAGGTAGATTTTGCGAACCTGAGGGTCTTTCGAGAGCTCGGCGGGGTCACCGGAGCGGAGGATCTCACCGTTGTTGATGATATAGGCGGAGTCGGTGATTTTCAATGTTTCACGTACGTTGTGGTCGGTGATGAGGACGCCGATTCCGGAGCGTTTGAGGTGCCGGATGATCTCCTGGATGTCGACCACCGCGATCGGGTCGATGCCGGCGAAAGGCTCGTCGAGGAGGATGAACGCCGGGCTGATGACCAGGGCGCGCGCGATCTCCACCCGCCGCCGCTCTCCTCCCGACAGCGCGTAGCCGGGGTTCCTGCGCACCTTCTCGAGCCCAAACTGCCGGATCAGGTGCTCGAGACGCCGCTCCTGCTCGGCGTGCGGCAGGTCGGTGGTCTCGAAGATGGCGCGGATGTTGTCCTCGACCGACAGGCCGCGGAATACCGAGGGCTCCTGCGGCAGGTAGCTGATGCCGCGCTTCGCCCGCAGGTACATCGGCAGATCGGTGATGTCCTCGCCGCCGAAGAAGACCCGGCCGCCGTCCGGATGCGTCATGCCGACGACGATGTAGAACGTGGTCGTCTTGCCGGCGCCGTTCGGGCCCAGCAAGCCGACGATCTCCCCCGGACGCACTTCGATCGAGACGTCGTTGACCACCGCCCGGCCGCGGTAGACCTTGCGCACCCGGTCGGTGGAGAGCGTCTCCGGAGCGCCGCTCACGGCCCACCTTCACCTGCGGTGGCCGCGAGCGGGCGGCTGTGGATCTTGGCCGCGCCCGTGTCGAACCGGTAGACGATGCGGCCGCCCTTGAGCGTGGTGCCGTCGTCGTCGGTGAGCACCACGGGATCGCCGGTGACGTCGACCTCGTCGCTGCCGGGCACGTAGATCGCCCGGTCGCCGCGCACCTCCTTGCCCTGCTCCGGATGCTCGACCAGGAGGTCGCCGGTACAGATGAGCCGCTCGACCTCGTCCTGGTCATCGAGCTCGACGTCCATCCGCTCGCATTCGAGGATCCTGCCGGTCTGGATCGCGCGCACATCGCCCTCGTAGGTGATCACACCCAGGGGCTGTTCGTAGATGAGCTTTTTCGCAGTGATCTCGATCGGATCGTCGCCGCTCGGCGAGGCCGCCGCCGCTCCGCCGGGCGACTCCCGCCGGAAGACGCTCTTCACCTTGGTGGTCGCGGTCAGGCGATCGAGCTGCGGCTCGCCGACCATCTCGTCGGCCAGCAGGTAGTCGCGTCCCTGCCAGGCGCGCACGCGGCCACTGAACGTGACGCGCTCCGGCTCCTGATCCCAGACCGCCTCCCGCGCCGTCACCCGGACCGGCTCGCCGCCGCCGCCGCCGATCAGGCGGTAGCCCTTCTGCTCCCTGAGCTCGACCCGCACGCCCTCGGTGGCGACGAGCCGGCCGGAGTCCGAGTAGGTGATCTGCGGCGCCTCGAGATCGCCGCGGGCGTTGACCACCGTCGCCGGCTTGCCCACCACCGTGGCCGTGCTGCCGGCGGCGCGCGCGTCGACGCGGTCGCCCCGCGCCTGCATGTCGGTGGCCTGGTAGTCGACGCTGCCGGTCAGGGTCACCTTGTCGATCGCGCCGAGATCGTCGAAGTCGACGTGGGCTCGCTCCGAGCACATTCGCCGCAGCAGGACGGCGGGCGCGAACGAGTGGCGCTCGACGATCACCACCGGCTCGGAGGCGTCGACGACGGCGATCTCGCCGCGCTCGAACTCGGCGTTGACGACCGGCGCCGCGAGCAGGCGCGAGAGCCCGCTCTCGTCGATCATCTCCAGGGTCGCGTCCTCGCGCGTCCGGCCATGGAGCTCGGCCTGGCGTGCCTGGCGGGTGCCCTCCTCGAAGACCGCGTACAGCAGCCGGCCCTTGAAGTCCACTCGCGACGCCAGGTCGCCGCCCGCGGGCTGGGGCAGGTAGCGGCCGTTGACGCCGCTCTCGGCGCGCACCGACCGGACGTCGCCCGCGTCGGCGCCGAAGCTCAGGCTCAGCCGGCTCGACTCGAGAAACTCCTCGCCGCGGGTGACGCGTGCCGCCCCCTCCAGGCGCAGGGTCCCTTCGAGGCGATCGTAGGTGAGCTTGTCGCAGCGCAGCGAGCCGGCCTGGGGATCGGCGGCCGGCAGGCCCCGGATCACCACCTCGCCCTCGAGGATCAGCCGCTCCTTCTTGATCGTGTAGTGCAGCTCGCGGGCGCTGCCCGAGTACTCGTTCCCCTGGCGGAAGGTCACCGGCGCCTTGCTCACCAGCTGCCGGCCGTCGCGCAGCACCTCGAAGCTCGGGCCGCGCAGCTCGATGCCGTCGTCGGTGCGCGCCCGGACGTCGCCGTCGAGGGTGGCGCTCTTCGAATCGAGGTGGATGGTGGCGCGCTCGCCCCGGATCCTGACCAGGCCGCCCCCCTCCCGTGGCAGCTCGACGTCGACCCGGTCGAGCACCATGCGGTCCTGGACGTCGGAGACCAGCTTGTCGGCCCGCACCCGGTAGGCGAGCTCGTCGCCGTCGGTCACCTCGTAATCGAAGCCTCGCGCGACCGTCAGCACGCCTTCGCCGACGGTGATCGGCTCGTCGTCCGACGCCGAATCCGCGTCGCCCTCGACCGCCAGACGTCCGGAGTAGTAGTAGCCCGCCATCGCGCCCACGAACAGGATGAGCCCCAGCAGGAGAACGCGCCGGATTCGGGCGATCGGCTTGTAGCGTCGACGGCGGGCCATCAGCTCAAGAATAGCCGTCCGCGCCCCTGGCGTCGACCAAGCGCAGGACCGGCCGCCCGGTGTAGTCGTCGAGCTCGAAGCGGCCGAGCACCTCGAAGCTCGACGGCAGCGCCGCCACCCGCTCGGCCCAGCGCCAGGCGACGACGTCGAAGACGCCGCCGCTGCGATCGCGAACGCGCAGCGCGACGTGGCTCTCGCCGAAGCGCCGCGGCGGCCGCTCGAGCTCCACCGGCCCGAGCCGGAAGAGCGGCTGGGGGTTGCCGGCGCCGCAGGGCTCGAGCCGGGCGAGCGCCGCGAGCAGGGGGTGGCCGACCTGGTCCGCGCTCAAGTGGGCGTCGTACTCGTAGCGCGGCAGCAGGAGGGACGCGTCCCACTCGGCTCTCGCGCGCTCCTGCCAGCTGGCGACCAGGCCCTGCAGCCGATCGGTCGGGACCGTCAACCCGATCGCCTGCGAGTGGCCGCCGAAGCGCTCCAGCCGGTCCGCCCAGCCGGCGACGAACTCGTGCAGGTCGATGCCGCGCACGCTGCGCCCCGATCCGGTCGCGGTGTCGCCCTCCACCGACAAGAGGATCGTCGGCCGGTGGAACTCCTTGGCCAGGCGGCCGGCGGCGATGCCGACCACGCCGCGATGCCACTCCGGGCTCCAGGCCACCAGGATCGGCGGCAGGTCCGCCGTCTCCGACAGGGCCGTGCGCGCCTGGTCGACGACCGCGAGCTCGGCCAGCCGGCGCTCGCGGTTCATCCGATCCAGCTCGAGGGCGAGCTCTTCGGCGCGGGCGGGGTCGCGGGTCAGCAGCAGCTCGAGCGCCGGCTCGGGCGAGCCCATCCGGCCGGCGGCGTTGATGCGCGGCCCGAGCCGGTAGCCGACGTCGGAAGCCCCGAGCGGCACCTTGACGCCGGCGACGCCGCTCAGGGCCCGTAGCCCGGGTGAGCGCGTCGTGCCGAGGCCGGCCAGACCGAGGGACGCGATGACCCGGTTCTCGCCGCGCAGGGGGACGATGTCGGCGATCGTCCCCAGGCAGGCGATCCGCAGAAGCTTGACCGGCGCGATCGGCCGCTCCATGCGGTCGGCGAGCGCCGTCGCCAGCTTGAACGCGATGCCGGCGCCGCACAGCTCACGGAAGGGATAGGTCGAGCCGGGGCGCTTCGGATTGACGTGCAGGGCGCCGCGCGGCAGCTCGTCGCCGGGCACGTGGTGGTCGGTCACGATGACGCCCAGGCCCGACTCGATCGCCCTGGCCACCGCTTCGTGGGCGGTCGATCCGCAGTCCGCGGTCACCACCGCGGCGCAGCCCGCCGCCAGGGCGCGCTCGACCTGAACCGGCTGGAAGCCGTAGCCGTCCGCGATCCGATGCGGCAGGATGGTCTCCACCTCGAGACCGCAGGCGCGGAAGACCGCCGCCAGGAGGGCGCTCGCCGAGACCCCGTCGACGTCGTAGTCGCCGACGATCGCGACCCTGCCGGAGCGCCGCGCCAGCCCGGCCAGGAGATCGACCGCTTCCCTCATGTGCGGCAGGCCGAGCGGGTCGTGGAGCTGGTCGAGCGACGGCGCCAGGAAGGCGTCGGCCTCGGCCGCGGTCCGGACCCCGCGCCGGGCCAGGGCCGGTCCGAGCCAGGGCGGCCAGTCCGGCCGCTGCAGCGCCGCGGCCTCGGCCGGAGCCGACGCCGCGGTCCAGGATGGGGATGTCATGGGCGGCTACGCTTCCTGGAAGACCCCGAGGGCGCGGAACTTCGCGTAGCGGGCCGCCAGCAGCTCGCTCAGGGTGAGCGGCTCGAGCTCGATCAGGGCCTTCTCGATCGAGTCGCCGACCCGCCGGTAGGTCGCCTCCGGATCGGCGTGGGCGCCGCCGACCGGCTCGGTGATGACGGCGTCGATGATGCCCAGCTCGAGCAGATCGGGTGCGGTGATGCGCATCGCCTCGGCGGCTTCGCGGCGCTTCTCCTGGTCCTTCCAGAGGATGGCCGCGCACCCCTCGGGCGAGATCACCGAGTAGACCGCGTATTCGAGCATCGTCACCCGATCGCCGACCCCGATCGCCAGCGCTCCCCCACTGCCGCCCTCGCCGGTCACCGTCACCACGATCGGCGTCTTGAGCGCCGACATCTCCAGTAGGTTGCGGGCGATCGCCTCGGCCTGGCCGCGCTCCTCGGCGCCGATGCCCGGATAGGCCCCGGGGGTGTCGATGAAGCTCAGGACCGGCCGCCCGAACTTCTCCGCCAGCTTCATCACCCGCAGCGCCTTGCGGTAGCCCTCGGGGCGCGGCTGGCCGAAGTTCCGGTAGATCCGCTGCTTGGTGCTGCGCCCCTTCTGGTGACCGACGACCGCGACGGTGCGGCCGCGGAAGGTGGCGAAGCCGGCGAGGATCGCCGGATCGTCGGCGAACGCCCGGTCGCCGTGCAGCTCGACCCAGTCGCTGGTCAGGGCGTCGACGTAGTCGCGCGTGTGCGGCCGGTCGGAGTGGCGCGCAACCTGGGTCTTCTGCCACCGGTTGAGCGACCTGTAGACCTCGGCCGTAGCCTTGGCCAGCTGCGACTTGAGACGCTCGATCTCCTTCGACCGGCCGCTGCCGGGAGGGTAGGCTTCGAGCTCCTCGATCCGGCGCCGGAGCTCGGAAAGCGGGATTTCGAAGGAGGGCTCGGATGGGCTCATGCGGCGCCGGGCACCGTAGCAGATTTCTCGAGTCGCACCCTACAACAGCTCGTATGGATCGACGTCCACGACCAGCTCGCTCGAGCCGGCGCCGCTGGTGACCTCCCGCACCAGGCGGTGCAGGCGGGACGCCGACGGCGACCGCGCCAGGAGCTGGAAGCGCCAGCGCCCGCGCAGCTTTTCGAACGGCGCCGGCGCCGGCCCGGAGATGCGCACGCCCTTCGACAGCGGGTGCTCCGAGAGCCTGCGGCCGACCTCCCGGATCGCGGCCTCGGCGCGCTCGCGATTCCGGTCGCGGGCCAGGATCTGCACCATGCGGGTGTAGGGCGGGTAGTGGAAGACGCGCCGGAAGCGCATCTCCTCGGCCGCGAACGCACGATCGTCGTGGTCGAGGGCGGCGCGGATCGCGTAGTGCTCGGGATGCAGGGTCTGGATCACGATGCGTCCGGCGCGCTCGCCGCGGCCGGCGCGCCCGGCGAGCTGGGTGAGCAGGTTGTAGGTGCGCTCGACCGCCCGGAAGTCGGGGAAGGCGAGGTAGGTGTCGGCGTGCAGGACGCCGGTCAGCCCGACCTCGGGGAAGTGATGCCCCTTGGAGACCATCTGGGTGCCGATCAGGACGCGGGTGTCGCCGCGCCCGAAGCGCTCGAGCACCGCGGCGACGCTGCCAGGCCGGCGGACGGCGTCGCGATCGAGGGTCTCGACGGCGACGTCCGGGAAGAGGCGCCTGAACTGCTCCTCGACGCGCTCGGTACCGGCGCCGACCGCCTCGAGCGCCTCGCTGCGGCACGCCGGGCAGGTGGCCGGCACCGGGCGCCGCGAGCCGCAGTAGTGACAGAGCAGCTGGCGGTCGCGCTTGTGGAGCGTTCGCGGCAGGCCGCAGTCGTCGCAGCGCATGTCCTCGCCGCAGGCTCGGCAGAGCAGCACCGGGGCGTAGCCACGCCGGTTGCGCAGCAGGATCACCTGCTCGCCGTCCCTCAGCGAGCGGCTGATCTCGTCGCTCAAGCGGTCCGAAAACTGCACATCGCCCGCGCGCGGCGGCGCCTTGCCCTCGTGCTTGAGGTCGACCAGGATACCCGCCGGCAGCCGCCCCGGGCCGGCGCGCTCGGTCAGCACCAGCGGCGCCAGCTTGCCGATCTCGGCGTTGCGCCGCGACTCGAGGCTCGGCGTCGCCGAGACCAGGACCACCGCCGCACCGGCCTGTCGGCCGCGCAGCAGCGCCAGGTCGCGGCCGTTGTAGCGCGGGGTCGTCTCCTGCTTGTAGGCCGGGTCCTGCTCCTCGTCGACGACGATCAGCCCGAGCTTGTGGACCGGGGCGAAGACCGCCGAGCGCGGGCCGAGCACCACGCGGGCCTCGCCCTGGCGCACCCGCTCCCACTCCTGCTGACGCTCGGCGCCGCTCAGGTTCGAGTGCAGGATGGCGAGCCGCTCGCCGTACCGCTCCCTGAGCGTGCGCGCCAGGGCGGGCACCAGCGCAATCTCGGGCACCAGCACGATGGCGCCGTGGCCGCCCTCGAGCGCCGCGCTCACGCCGCGCAGGTAGACCTCGGTCTTGCCGCTGCTGGTGATGCCGCTCAGCAGAAGGCCGGAGTAGGTGCGGGCGCCGACCGCCTGCGTGATGCGGTCGGCCGCCTGCCGCTGGTCCGGGCGCAGGCGGATCGGCGCCGCGGCACGCGGCGCGAGCACGTGCTGGTCGAGCTCCAGGCGCTCGATCTGGCTGAACGAGCGCAACACGCCGATCGAGACCAGCCGGCGGACCACCCCGGCCTTGCAGCCGACCGCCGCGCACACCTCCTCCACCGTCGCCGGCCGTCCGAGGGTCGAGAGCAGCTCGACCACCTGGCGTCCGGGCGCGGACCGTCCGCAGCGCTCGAGCAGCTCCTCGAGCCCGCCGGCCGCCAGCTCGACCGCCGGGCTGTAGCGGCTGCCCCGCCGGCTGCCGGTCGAGAGCCCGGCCCTGCCCTGGGCGACCAGGCGGCCGACGACCTCCTGGAGATCGGCGAGACCGGTCGCCTCCTGGAGGTCGGACATCTTGGCGCGGCCGAGCGCCCGCAGCTCCTCCACTACGCGGGCCTCGTCGGGGCCGGCCGGCGTCGCCAGGGCGCCGCCGTCGGTGAGCCAGACGCGCCGGTCGCCCCAGGGCGATTCGGCGGGCGGCCCGACCGCGCGCAGGACCTCGCCCAGGGGCGCCAGGTAGTAGTCGGCCACCCAGACGGCGAGCTCGAGCAGCTCCGCCGTCAGGAGCGCCGCGCGGTCGATGATCGCGTCGATCGCCCGCACCTGGACGCCCTCGGGCGCGGCCTCGGGCAGGCCGACGATGACGCCCGTCAAGCGGCGCTTGCCGACCCGCACGCGCGCCCGGCGCCCGACTTCGGCCTGGGCCGCGAGCGCCGGCGGCACGCTGTAGGTCAGGGCGCCGGGCAGCGGCAGCGGCACCGCCACCTCGACGAACGACGGCAGGCCCGTTTCAGCGGTCATCGTTGCAGCCGGCGGCTCCAAAAGAGAATCGGCCGCCTCGGAGAGAGGCGGCCGACACTCTACACGGGCTCGTCGAGAAGCGTCAGTTGACGACTTCTTCTTCGTTCTGCTTGAGACGGCTCTCGATGCCCTGGATCAGGGCCTTCTCCACCTGCTTGTCAGCCTGCTCCTCGGACACGCCCTTGACGTGCGCGACCTCGCTGACGATGAAGTACTTCGCCCGCTCGTACATCTTCTTCTCTCGGAACGACAGACTCTTCTTGCTCGAGACGAGACGGAGGTTCTTGAGGACCTTGGCGACCTCCGGGAGCATCCCCGTCTTCATCTTGTCGAGATTCTGCTTGTAGCGTCCCTTCCAGTCCTTGTAGGTCTCGACATGGTCGTTCCGCAGGGTCGAAAAGAGCGTCCGAATCTCGGACCCGGCGCACAGCGGCCGCAGCCCGACCAGGTCCAGATTGGCCTGCGGGACCATGACCTTGGAGTCGTTGGACAGGAGTCGCAGATGATAGAAGGTCTGCTCGTCGCCATCCATCTTCGTCGGCTCGATCTTCTCGACCACGGTGACACCGTGGTTTGGGTACACTACTTTCTGCCCGACCTTGAATGACACCTATCGCTACCCCCTTTGGCGTAATGGATCGTAAGTCACTGACAGACCTACGTTTAGAGAGCGTTATTATAGGGCATCCGAGGGCCAAAGTCAACCCTCTCGCGCACCTGCGGCGCGGTGGATCTTCGGTGCGGCAGAATGTCGCGTTTCGGGCCCGGACAGTCACTTTTCCGGCGCGGATTCCGGCCTCCGAACCCCGCCCGGGGACGATTCCGGGGCGTTTCGGATTCGGGAGCATCCGTAACAGTAATCGCAACCCCGAGCCGCACTCCCCGACCGCGCCCGCGCAGTACAATGACGGTGAGAGGGTCGGGCTAGGATGCCCGTCCGGGCCGGAGTGGCGGAACGGTAGACGCGACGGGCTCAAAATCCGTTGTCCGCAAGGGCGTGGGGGTTCGAATCCCCCCTCCGGCACCAAAGCGGCGAGCTTCGAAAAGCTCCTGAAGCCTCTCGGCTGTGAGTCAGGACGGCGTCTTGGCGGCGCGCTGGCGGTCTCGGCGCTGTCCTCGCCGTAACTCGGTGGCTAGTCTGCGGTTATCTGCGATTCCCTACGGCCTGCTGCGACGGCGACGCCGTCTGCCAGCAGTCGACGTCCAGGCGCTCGACCTTCTTGCCGCCCGAGCCGTCGAAGGAGACGCGGAAGCGGTCGACCGAAGCGCCGTCGCCGGCCGC
>JBFGLX010000127.1:0-9214 GCA_041575955.1 Thermoanaerobaculia bacterium | reverse complement strand
GCGCCCGCCCAGCAGCAGCCCGAAGAGGCGGTCTCCGACCTCGGCGAGGTCGGTTTCGGCCAGCCGCAGGTAGGTGACCCCGAAGCCGCGCCGGTGGGGCCCCGCCAGGCTCTCGACGTAGAGATCGTCGGTGGGGAAGAGATGGAAGCGGCCCGTCTCGACGTTCGGATCCTCGGTCCCGTCCCGCTCTGAGCTGCGCACCTCGGTCGCGGCCGAGCCGGGAGCCACCAGCGCGAGGATCACGACGAATCGCACCCATCTGCCCCGCTGAGGATCCATCAGCTCTACCCGCGTCCGGTCTTGGCTCCGGGCGGGCTCCTACGAGAGCTTACCCAATCCTCGAGTCGCTTCGACTAACATCGGCCGGAATCCGCATGTCGAAGTTGATCGGCACGATCCTCACCGGCGCCCTACTGGCTCTGGCGGCACAAGCCCAGGAGGCGCGCCAGCGGTGGGAGCGGATGAACGAGATGCGGCGCGAGAAGTTCGACCTCGTCCTGCCGGAGGTCATGCGCGAGAACGGCATCGACATGTGGATCACGATGATCCGCGAGGCCAACTACGGCACGCTCTGGCCCGACTTCGGGCACGGCTACACGATGGACCACGGCTACTACGTCTTTACCGACCGCGGCGGCGATCGGATCGAGCGGGCGGCGCTGGGGATCGACGGGCCGCGCATCGAGAAGAGCGGAGCCTACGATCTCTTCCTGCCGGTCGAGGACTTCAAGAGCTTCGTCGCCGAGCGCGACCCGAAACGAATCGGGCTCAACGTCTCGCGCGCGATCGGGCCGGCCGACACCCTCTCGCACTCGGGCTACGAGCAGATCGCCGAGACCCTCGGCGAGCCGTACGCGTCGCGTCTGGTCGCGGCGGAGAAGCTGGTCTCGGACTTCCGGTCCCGGCGCGTGGCGAGCGAGCTGGCGGCGTTCGCCGAGGCGGCGGAGATCTCCAGGCGGCTGGCCGAGCGGGCGCTCTCGAACGAGGTCATCGCCCCGGACGTCACCACCCTCGAGGACGTCGCCTGGTGGCTCATGGACCGGCTGCTGGAGCAGGGGCTCGACAGCTCGTTCGGGCTGCCGTCGATCTACGTCACCGGCCCGGACGGCATCGCGGCGCTCTCCAACGACCGGATCGTCCGGCGCGGCGACCTCCTGATGATCGACTGGGGGGTCGGCTTCTTGAACTTCTACACCGACATGAAGCGCATCGCCTACGTGCTGCGTCCCGGCGAGGACGCGGCGCCGGCCGGCATCCAGCGGGCCTTCGACCGGGCCAGGGAGGCGCGCGCGGTGATCACGCGCGCGATCCGGCCGGGCATCACCGCCGCCGAGGCCGAAGCCGAGATCTACGCCGCCCTCGCGGCCGCCGGCTTCAACCGCATCGAGTTCAACCGGCCGAGCGACGATCCGGAGGTCACCGACGTGGTGATCGGCTGCCACTCGGTCGGCAACTCCGGCCACGGCATCGGACCGTCGATCGCGTTCTTCAATCCGGTCCGGATGGGCTACACGCTGCAGCCGACCAATCTGCTCTCGATCGAGCTCTTCGCCTACACCGCCAACCCCGACTGGGGCGGCAAGAAGGTGCGGATCCCGCTCGAGGACGACGCCGTGGTGACCCCCCGCGGCGCCGAGTGGCTCGTGCCCGCCAACCAGCGGATCCTGCTGGTCCGCTGACCGGCGGCTGCTAGCCCTGCCGGGCGGGGGCGAGCCCCGCCCCTGCGATATTCTCCGCCCAACCCATGGCCGCGCTCGTAACCGCCGTCTGCCTCCTGGCCTACGTCCTCGGCTACCGGTTCTACGCCAAGTACCTTTCGAGCCGGATCTTCTCGCTCGACCCGGGCGCGCGCACTCCGGCCCACGAGCTCGAGGACGGCATCGACTACGTGCCGACCAACCGGTTCGTGCTGTTCGGCCACCACTGGGCGTCGATCACCGGGCTGTCGCCGATGCTCGGCCCGGCGGTGGCGGTCATCTGGGGCTGGGCGCCGGCGATGCTCTGGGTCGTGCTGGGCGCCCTGCTGGTCGGCTGCGTGCACGACTTCAGCGCCCTGGTGCTCAGCATGCGGGCACAGGGCAAGTCGATCGGCAAGGTCGCCGAGGGGATCATCGGCCACCGCGCCAAGACCCTGTTCCACCTGGTGATCTTCTTCGGCGTGGCGCTGGCGATGGGCGTCTTCGTCTACGTCATCGCGGTGCTGTTCAGCATCTCGCCGGCGTGGGACCCGGCGCGGCCGCTGGCCGATCCGGCGTCGTTCCCGACCGCGGTCCTGCCCTCGGCCGTCCTGATCGCGATGGCGATGGTGATGGGCTATCTGCTCTATCGCAGGAAGTTCCCCTTGCTGCCGACCACCGCGGTCGGCTTCGGCCTGATGCTGCTGGCGGTCTGGGCCGGGCTGGCGTGGCCGCTGCTCGGGCTCGAGCGCCAGGCCTGGCCGGGGATGGCCGGCTGGATCTCGATCCTGCTGGGCTATTCGTTCCTGGCCTCGGTGCTGCCGGTCTGGAGCCTGCTCCAGGCGCGCGACTTTCTCAATTCGCTGTTGCTCTATCTGGGCCTGATCCTCGCCTACGCGGGAATCTTCCTGGCGCGCCCCGAGTTCGTCGCGCCGGCCTTCCGGCCCGATCCCGAAGGGGCGCCGAGCTTCTATCCGTTCGTCTTCATCATCATCGCCTGCGGCGCGGCGAGCGGCTTCCACTCGCTGGTGTCGTCGGGCACAACCGCCAAGCAGATCGCCAACGAGCGCGACGCCCGCTTCATCGGCTATGGCGGCATGATCGGCGAGTCGCTCCTCGGGCTGCTGGCGGTGCTGGCGTGCACCGCCGGCGTGCTCGGTCCGGCGGGCGTCTCCCCGGCGGAGGTCTGGCGCTCGACCTACGCCGACTGGGGCTCGATGCAGGGGCTCGGCAAGCAGCTGGGCGTCTTCATCACCGGCGCCGCCCACTTCATCGAGCGCCTCGGCGTCGCCGACCACCAGCTGGCGACCGCGTTCGTCGCCGTGGTCGTGGTCTCGTTCGCCCTGACCACTCTCGATTCGGCGACCCGGCTCCTGCGCTTCAACATCTCCGAGATCGGCGAGACCCTGGGGATCAAGCTCCTCGACAACCGCTACCTTTCGTCCGGGCTGGCGGTCGGCGTGATCGCCTTCTTCGCCTTCTACAAGGTCGGCGGCCAGGCCGCCGGCCTGGCGCTCTGGACGCTCTTCGGCACCATCAACCAGCTGCTCGCTGGCCTGGCGCTTCTGACCGTCACGCTCTACCTGCGCCAGCGCGGCCGGAGCTACTGGTTGACCGGCCTGCCGATGCTCTTCATGCTGGTCTCGACGATCGCCGCGATGGTCTCCAACCTCGGCGACTTCTGGCGCCGCTGGGACCAGGGCACCGGCGCGCTGTTCGTGGTCGGGTCGATCCTGCTGGTGATGGCGCTCTGGCTGGTGGTCGAGGCGGCCCTGGCCTTCGGCCGGGCGCGCGGGCGGGCGCCGATCGCGAGCCTGCGGGTGACGTTCGATCCCGAGTGAGGGCCCTCGGGCTAGGGAACCGATGACACCAGCTCCGCGTCCGGAGAGAACGCGAGCAGCTGGCCGGAGTCGTGGCTCGCCACCCAGAGCGTGCCATCGGCAGTGACGGCAAGTCCGCGCGGGCGGCGCAGCCCTGGATGCTTGGCGAACAGCTCGGCGCGGGGTGGCGAGCCTCTCAGCTCGACGATCCAGATCTGGTCCGCGGCCGAGTCGGCGACGTAGACGCGCTCGCGCCGGCGATCGAACGCCAGCGCTCCCGGCTCGCCGAGCCCTTCGGCGAGCAGCTCGCTGCTCCTTTCGAGCGGCTGGACGAGGTGAAGGGTCCCTCGGCCGGAATCGGCGGCGAACAGACGCTCGCCCGCGGCGTCTATCGTCAGCGCCGCCAGTATGGCTACACCCGGAACCGTGAGCAGCGTCGAGAGCTTCCCGTCCGCCAGGCTCACCGCCGCGATCTCGCCGCTACGGGCGGCCGTCAGATAGGCGATCCCGCGACTCGGATCGACCGCCATGCCGACGAAGAAGCTCCTCGCCACGAACGACACCTTGCCCAGCTCCTTGCCGTCGACGTCGAAAGAGAGGACACGGCTCACGGCCCCGCCCGATTGAAGGCTACGGCGGAGTGAGACGAAGATGCGTTCGTCGGAGGTGCTGACGACGTCGGTCGGCAGGAAGCCGGGAAAATGGCTGACCAGCGGCAGACGCCGACCCGTGCGCGGGTCGAAGCGAACGATTCCGCGGCCGCTCTCGAGCACGATGAGATCCCCGGAAGCGAGCGCCGCGAGGGCTACCGGGGAGGCGAATCCCGTCTGCCTCTGCTGCCCCAAGCCCGGCGCCGCCACGGCGAGCGCCGCCGCGAGGCCGGCGGCCGCCGCCAGCCGCACCGCCCGAAAACCGACATCGAGTTGGTTCATCGCTCCACCCCTCAGCCTCCGGTGAGCAGCTCCTTGACCAGTTTGACCCCCTTCAGCCCGGCCCACCCGATAACGACTCCGACCAGCGCCGCGGGAACGATCTGGTACGGATCCAGCTCCATGCCGAGAAGGCGGAGAGAGCTGTCGAACTCGACCAGCACGAGTCCGGCGAGCCAGGCGACCCCCGACAGGAGAACCGCCAGGGCCAGACTCCGCGCCCAGACGGCGGCGCTCGTCGGTCGCTGCAGCAGCGCGATGAGTCGCCCCACCAGGGCGCCGACCAGCACGGCGAGGATCAGGTACAGAGGTGAGGGTCGGAATCGAATCGGAACCCGGATCTCGAGGTCCCGCTCGGAGCCGGTCTCGGCCCGGTGCGAAACGTAGAGGGTGATCCACTCGTGCACGCCTCGTACCTCCGGCAGCCTCTCGCCGGCCAGCAGATCGTCGGTTTCAGCTCCGCCGTCCTCCTTGTGCGGCCGCAGGGCAGCCCTGAGCGCCTTGAGCCGGCTGGGAGTCAGCTCCAGGCTGAGCAGCTCGTGACTCTTCTCCCCCGGCTTGATGGTCATCGTCCCTTCGACGGGCTTCACGAGCCGCGCACGCGGCTCTCCCTGCCAGAGGGACTGGTCGCCCGCACTGACGAAGATGTCGTCCGTCACGACGACGTGCAGGTCGGTGAGGCTCCTCAGGCCGATCTTGATCATCCCTGGTCTGCCGACCCACAGGGGCGCGGGAACCCGCCCGAGGTCATGGACCAGGAGCGCATCGGAGGATGAGCTGTGCAACGGCAGTCGGATGGTGCCCTGCTCGGAGCCTGCGTCATCGCCGACCTCGAAGCTGACGTCGCTCTCCTGGTCGATGAAGCTGCCGATCGGCAGGGCGCAGAACGTCCACTTCGTGACATCGCGCCACTCGCCATCGCCAGACCGGCCGGCGTAGAGGGTGTAGCTGAAGGCCCGGAAGGAGATGTCTCGGATCCGCGAAAGATCGGCGCAGACCCGGAAGGAGTCGCCGGTCGAGCACTGCCACCTGTCCACTTCGGCCGCCGGGACCGCCGCCAGCTGCTCACAGCTCGAGCTCTGGAACTGGACCTCGGCCTCTTGCTGGAGAACGACGCGCGACAGCGAGAGCCGAACGCTGGCCCCGGCTCTCGAGGCAACGACCAGGGCCAACGCCAGAGACCAGGCAACGGCCCGGGTCGGGTGACGTGGGTTCAGATGAAACCTCTGGCCCGAGCGTAAGCTCGTTCCGGGCCGTCCGCACCACCCGGCCGGGTAGTCGGCCACGGTGCCCGGCTCAATAGAGCTCGAAAGCGAGGATCCTGGCGTCGAGCGGCCCGTTCCGGACCGGCAGCCTCAGCGAGGGCCGTAGGCCGATGTGCTTGCCCCGGTCCGGGTCTCCCGCCAGCACCACCGCGCGCCAGCCCCGGTAGCGCTGCTTCATCAGGTCGCCGAGCCTCCGCCACCGCTCCCGGCCGCCTTCGAGGCGCTCGCCGTAGGGCGGGTTGACGACCAGGAGCCCGGGCCGCGCGGGCGGTTGGTAGTCGAAGGCGTCCGCCCGCACCAGCGTCGCCCGCGGCTCGAGCTCCGCCCTGGCCAGGTTGGCCCGGGTCGCCTCGATGGCGCCCTTCGAGCTGTCCACTCCATAGAGCTCGACGTCGGGGCCGGGCGCCGGCACGCTCTCGCCCATGACTTCCCGGAGGCCCTCGGGCCGGTAGTTGGGGAGCTTCTGGAAGCTCCAGCCGGCGCGCAGCGCTCCCGGCGCCCGGCCCAGGGCGAAGCTGGCGGCCTCCGCCAGCAGCGTGCCCGAGCCGCACATCGGGTCGACGACCGGGCCGCGGCCGTCCCAGCCGCTCGCCAGCACGCAGGCGGCGGCGAGGTTCTCGCGCAGCGGCGCCTCGGTGCTCTGGGTCCGGTAGCCGCGCCGATCGAGCGGCTCGCCCGAGGTGTCGAGGAGCAGGGTCGCAACGTCCCTGTGCAGCCAGACGCGTAGCGCCAGGTCGGGCGACCGCTTGTCGACCGAGGAGCGGCGGCCGTAGGCCGCGCGCTGGGCATCGACCAGGCCGTCCTTGACCCGCAGGGTCACCCAGCGCACGTCGCGCACGCTCGACGCGCTGGCGGTCGCCCGCAGGGCCAGGGTCCGGTGCGGTTGAAAGAGGGTCGCGCAGTCGAGCCCGGCCCAGCTGCGCCCGCGCTCCGCCACCAGCCGTCCGGCGCCAGCGGCCAGGGCGTCGCCGTCCGCGGCCGGCCAGCGGTCGAGCGCGACCAGCACGCGGTTCGCCGTGCGCAGCCGCCAGTTGGCCCGCCAGACGTCGGTCCAGCTGCCACGGAAGCCGATCGCCCCCTTGTGGCGGGTCGTCTCACCAACGCCGAGCTCCGCCAGCTCGCCTTCGAGGAGCCGCTCGAGGCCGAGCGCGCAGGTCGCGACCAGCTCCAGGTCGTGTCTCTCAGCCACCGCCGTCCGCGATGACGATCTCGCCGGTGCCGTCGAGCGACTCGGCGAATCCGGATCCGAACGCGAGTGACGGCGTCACCGCGCCGGGCTCGACGCCGCCCGCGAGCAGCCGGGTGACCGCCTCGACCGACGAGCTGGCGGTGAACGCGTAGCCCTCGGGGGTGTCGAAGGTCGCCGTCGCCGCCTCGCCGCCGGCGCCTCTGGCGTTGCCCCAGAGGTAGACGCGCGCCGTGCGGCGGGCCTCGGCGTCGGGGCCGGTGACCGTGCGCCCGACCCACCACTGCATGAGCCGCTTGATCGGCTTGAGCCCGGCGACGGGCAGCAGCGGACGCATCCGCCTCATTCGTTTGATGGCGCTCGGCGGCGCGCCGTTGTAGACCCGGATGTTGGGGATGCCGGTGCTGCGGAAGGCGGTCGAGACGTCTCCCCAGGCGATGGTCATCGCCCATCTGGAGCCGCAAGAGAACTCGATCTTCTTGGCGTCGAACGCCGCCGGCACCGGCCGGATCTTGCCGTCCTGCCGGATCGCGCCGGCATAGGGCAGGGCCTCGATCATCGTCTTGAGCGTCCCCCGGCTGATCGAGCCGCCGTCCGAGTGGAAGGCCAGCTCGAGGTGGGTGGCGCCGGGAACCGCCTCGGCGAGCCGCGCGGCCAGGCAGTCGGTCGGGACGACGTCGAAGCCGACCCCGGGCAGCAGCACCACGTCCGCCGCCTTCGCCTGTTGGTCGAGACCGAAGCAGGCCTCGAAGACGGCGATCTCGCCGGTGATGTCGAGATAGTGGGTGCCGGTCGCCAGACACGCCTCGACCATCGGGCGGCTGGTCAGCACGAAGGGGCCGGCGCAGTGCAGCACGGCGTCGACGCCGTCGAGACCCGCGCGCAGGGCGGCCGGGTCGTCGAGCCCGAAGCCGCGGTGGGGCAGGCCGAGCTCGGCGGCGAGCGCGCCGACCGCGCCGGCGTTGCGGCCGGCGAGAATCGGCGCCAGGCCCCGACGCTCCGCCTCGCGGGCGCAGAGCTCGCCGGTGTAGCCGTTGGCGCCGTAGATCAGCCAGCTCACCGGATCGTGATTCCGATCTGCCCGGCGGTCACCCGGCCGACCCGCGCCGCCCGATGGCCGGCGTCGGCGAGCGCTTCGACCAGCGCCGCGGTCCGCTCGGCGGGCACCGACAGCAGCAGGCCGCCCGAGGTCTGGGGATCGAACAGCAGCTCGCGCTGCGCCGGGTCGAGGCCGGCGCGATCTTCGAACCGTCCGGCGACGTTGTCTTCGTTGCAGCCGGTGCTGCCGGTCGACACGCCCTTGCGCACCAGCTCGTAGAAGCCTTCCAGGACCGGCAGGCGCTCGAAGTCGATCTCGAGGCCGACCCGCGACGCCCTGGCGACGCCCAGGGCGTGCCCGGCCAGCCCGAAGCCGGTGACGTCGGTGCCGCCGTGGGCGCCGTGCTCGAGGGCCAGGCGGCTCGCGACCTGGTTGAGCCGCTCCATCTCGACCAGCGCCGGCTCGAGCGCCGCGGCGTCGATCTTGCCGATCTTGTAGGCGTTGACCAGGACGCCGGTGCCGAGCGGCTTGGTCAGCACCAGGTCGTCGCCGGCGCGGGCGCCGGCGTTGGTCAGGATCCGATCCGGATCGGCGCGGCCGATCACCGCCAGACCGAATTTCATCTCCTCGTCGCGCACGGAGTGGCCGCCGAGCGTCACCGCCCCGGCCTCGATGACGGCGTCGGTGGCGCCCCGGAGGATGTCCGCCAGCACGCCGTCGGGGACGTCCCGGTCGGGGAAGCAGCAGAGGTTGAGCGCGAACAGAGGCGTGCCGCCCATGGCGTAGACGTCGGAGATCGAGTTGGCCGCCGCGATCCGGCCGTAGCGGCGCGGGTCGTCGCAGACCGGAGTGATGAAGTCGGCCGTCGCCACCAGCGCGGTGCCGTCGAGCAGGTAGACGCCGGCATCGTCGCCGGTCTCCGGACCGACGAGAACCCGCTCGTCGGCGGCGGCCAGACGGCTCAGCGGGGCGAGCAGCTCGGAGAGGTCCCCCGGACCTACCTTGGCCGCTCAACCACCGGTGGTGGCGCAGGCGGTAAGCCGGAATTTCCGGCGAAAGAGTGCCATCGGGAGGGATTATGCCCTACCGGCCCGAAGGGGTGCGGGAGGGCGTCGACCCCGCCGTCCCCGCCAGCTCGCACCAGAGCAGGGCAGGCACGCCCAGCGCCAGCACGATCGCGTAGTGGATGCCGCGATAGAGGAGCGTGCCCGCCAGGGCGTCGACCTGGTCGATGCCGAACGCCGCGTAGGCCGCGACCATGGCGGCTTCGGTCGAGCCGATGCCGCCCGGCGTCTGGGT
>JBFGLX010000126.1:0-9251 GCA_041575955.1 Thermoanaerobaculia bacterium | reverse complement strand
GACGGCGTCGACGTGGTCATCGTCGAGATCGGCGGCACCGTCGGCGACATCGAGTCGCTGCCGTTCCTCGAGGCGATCCGCCAGTTCCGGATCGAGCTCGGACGCAACAACGCCGCCAACCTGCACCTGACGCTGGTGCCCTTCATTCCGACCTCGGACGAGGTCAAGACCAAGCCGACGCAGCACTCGGTGCGCGAGCTGCGCGCCATCGGCATTCAGCCCGACGTGCTGATCTGCCGCTGCGACCGGCCGCTGGCCGACGACGTCAAGCGCAAGATCTCGCTCTTCTGCAACGTGCCGCCGACCCACGTCATCGCCGCCCGCGACGTCCAGACGATCTACGAGGTGCCGCTCACGTTCTGCCGCGAGGGGCTCGACGAGGTGCTGCTGGAGATCCTGAACCTGCCCCAGTACGAGCGCGACATGTCGCGCTGGGAGGACCTGGTCAGCCGCACCAAGAGCCCGCGGCACAACGTGCGCATCGGCATCGTCGGCAAGTACGTCGACTTCCCCGACTCCTATAAGAGCCTGAACGAGGCGCTCACCCACGGCGGCATCGCCAACGGCGCGCGTGTCGAGCTGGTCTACATCGACGCGGAGCAGATCGAGACCGGCAACTGGCCGCGCCAGATCTTCGAGGTCGACGGGCTGCTGGTGCCGATCGGCTTCGGCCCGCGCGGCACCGAGGGCAAGATCAGAGCCATCCGCTACGCCCGCGAGCACCGGGTGCCGTTCTTCGGCATCTGCCTCGGCATGCAGTGCATGGTGATCGAGTACGCGCGCAACGTCTGCAACATCCGGGGCGCGACCTCCGCGGAGTTCGATCCCGACGCCCCGGACCGCGTGATCTACATGCTGCGCGACCTGCTGGGGGTCGAGGAGCTGGGCGGCACGATGCGGCTCGGCGCCTACCCGTGCGTGCTCGAGGAGGGCAGCCTGGCCCACGAGATCTACGGCCAGAAGGAGATCAGCGAGCGCCACCGCCACCGCTACGAGGTCAATCAGAAGTACCTCGAGGCGCTGACCGCCGCCGGGCTGAAGGTCGCCGGCATGAGCCCCGACGGCAAGTTCGTCGAGATGGTCGAGCTGCCCGGCCACCCCTGGTTCCTCGGCTGCCAGTTCCATCCCGAGTACAAGTCGAAGCCGACCGCGCCGCACCCGCTGTTCGTCTCCTACATCAAGGCGGCGCTGGCCGAGCAGGGGCGGCGGCGCGACCCGGAGCGGGCCAGGGAGCGCGAGCGGATCACCGTCGCCGAGGAGTCCGCTTGAGCTTCGAGCCGTTCGAGCTGGCGCCCGGCGTCACCCTCGGCGGCGATGCCTTCCCGGCCGTCGCCGGGCCGTGCGTCATCGAGAGCGAGGAGCAGACGCTGGCCACCGCCGCCAGGATCGGCGAGATCGCCCGGGCCCAGGGCCAGGCGGTGATCTTCAAGGCGTCCTTCGACAAGGCCAACCGCACGTCGATCGCGAGCTTCCGCGGCCCGGGGCTGGAAGAGGGGCTGCGGATCCTGGCCGCCGTCGGCGAGGCCACCGGCCTGCCGCTGCTCACCGACGTGCACGCCCCCGAGCAGTGCGGGCGCGCGGCCGAGGTCTGCGACGTCCTGCAGGTGCCGGCGTTTCTCTGCCGCCAGACCGACCTGATCGTCGAGGCGGCGCGCACCGGCCGGGCGGTGAACATCAAGAAGGGGCAGTTCATGGCCCCCGACGACATGCTGCGTTCGGTCGAAAAGGCGCGCGCCAGCGGCAACGCCCGGGTGAGCGTGACCGAGCGCGGATCGAGCTTCGGCTACCGCAACCTGGTGGTCGACATGCGCAGCTTCGAGATCCTCCACGGCGAGGGGATCGCGGTGCTCTACGACGTCACGCACTCGCTTCAGCTCCCGGGCGCGCGCGGCGATTCGACCGGCGGCCAGCGCCAGTTCGCCGAGCCGCTGGCGCGCGCCGCGGTCGCCGCCGGCGCCGACGGCGTCTACCTCGAGGTTCACCTCGATCCGCCGGCGGCGCTCTCCGACAGCGCGACCCAGCTCGATCCCGAGCGCGCGGCGGCGCTGCTCGCGTCGCTCCGGGCGGTGCGCGCGGCGGTCGTATCCAGCGCCGGCTCGCGGGCGCTGGCGTCGGTGGGGCGCGGGGAGAGCGCTGATTGACCGGCGCCGGCGGCCGCTCGACCCGCGACGTCGCCCGGCAGGTGTTCGAGACCGAAGCGCGGGCGGTCGAGGGGCTCATCGGCCAGCTCGACGAGAGCTTCGACCGGGCGGTCGCGATCCTCGCAGCCTGCCGGGGCCGGGTCGTGTGCAGCGGCATGGGCAAGAGCGGCCTGATCATGAAGAAGGTGGCGGCCACCTTCTCCTCCACCGGCACGCCGGCGCTCTTCCTGCATCCGGCCGAAGCGGTCCACGGCGACCTGGGCATGCTGACCGAGGAGGACGTGGTGCTGGCGGCGTCGTTCTCCGGCGCGACCTCGGAGCTCCTGCGCCTGGTCGAGACGGTCCGGCGGCTCGGCATCCAGCTGATCGCGATGACCGGCAATCGCGACAGCGCGCTCGCCCGGCACGCCGACCTGCACCTGCCGGTGGCGATCGACAAGGAGGCGTGCCCGCTCAACCTCGCGCCCACGGCGTCGACCACGGCGACCCTGGCCATGGGCGACGCGCTGGCCATGGCGCTGCTCGAGAGCAAGGGGTTCACCCCCGACGATTTCGCCCGCCTGCACCCGGGCGGCGACCTCGGCAAGCGCCTGCTCAAGGTGGATCAGCTGATGCACGTCGGCGACGCCTTGCCGGTGGTGCGGTCGGACGCGCCGATGCAGCGGGCGATCGAGATGATCTCGGCGAAGGGCATGGGCATCACCGCGGTCACCGATAGCGACGGCAAGCTGGTCGGCTGCATCACCGACGGCGACCTGCGCCGGCTGCTCGCCGAAGGCCGCGATCTGCTCGCGGCGCGCGCCGCCGAGTGCATGACCCGCGGACCCCGGACGATCGCCGCCGACGCGCTCGCCTCCGCGGCCCTCAATCTCCTGGAGACCCATCGGATCACTTCGCTGTTCGTCTGCGACGCCGAGGGCGCGCCGACCGGCATCGTGCATCTGCACGACCTCTGGCGCACGGAGATGTTCTGAGAATGCCGCCCATGCCCGGATCTGCCGCGTTCCGCCCCCTGCGGGCTCCTCGACCTGTTGCCGATGCGCCCGCGCCGCTTCCGGTCGCGAGCCTTGCATCTCCGGGCAGGGGCGACATTCTCGGAAACGATTCGACATGCCTAGCCTGAGCGACGAGGAGCTGGCCCGGCGAGCCACCGAGATCGAGTGGCTGCTGCTCGACATCGACGGCGTCATGACCGACGGCGGCCTCTACTACGACCGCTGGGGGCACGCCTTCCTCCGCTTCGACGTTCGCGACGGCCTCGGCATCCGGCTCGCCCAGCGGAGCGGGCTCAAGGTGGGGGCGCTGAGCGGCCGGGCGGCGGCCTCTCTCGACCGACGCGCGAGCGAGCTCGACTTCGACCTGGTGATCAAGGGCTCCGACGACAAGAGCGCCGATTTCGACGCCTTCCTGAACAAGCAGGAGATCAGCGCGCGCCACGTGGCGTTCATCGGCGATGACCTGCCCGATCTGCGCGTGCTGGGACGGGCGGGCCTGAGCTTTGCGCCCGCCGACGCCGCCGCCGAGGTCCGGGCCGTGGTCCACCAGGTGCTCGACCGTCCGGGCGGCGCCGGCGCCGTCCGCGAGCTGGTGGAGCGGCTGTTGCGTGCTCGCGGCGACTGGCAACGGGCGATCGCCGCTTTCACCTTCGACGCCTGATGGACCGCGGCCGTCTCCGCCGTCTGCGGGCGTTCGTCTGGCGCCCCGTCCTCGAGCTGGCGATCCTGGCGATGCGGCTGCTGCCGTGGCCGGCGGTGCAGGCGCTCGGCCGCGGCGCCGGTAGCCTCGCCTGGCGGCTCAGCAAGACGAACCGGGGGCGGGCGCTCGAGCACCTGGCGATCGCCTTCCCGGAGCGCTCGGCCGCGGAGCGCGCGGCGATCGCCCGCGAAGCGTTCCGGCAGCAGATGATGAACGCGGCCGAGTACTTCCATCTGGCCGGGCGCGGCGTCGCCGCGGCCGAGCGCCACATGAGGGTCGAGGGCTGGGAGCACGTCGAGAGCGCGCGGGCCGGCGGGCAACCGGTGCTGATCGTCACCGGCCACTGCGGCAACTGGGAGCTGCTCGGCGCGGTCTTCGCCGACCGCCGGGCGCCGCTCTCGGCGGTCGTACGCGGGCTGAGCGAGAAGGCGTTCGAGCCCATCCTCGACCGGTTGCGCGGCGCCTTCGGCACCCGTCAGATCAACCGGGGCGAGCCCGGCGCGGCCCGGGCGCTGCTCGAGGCGCTGCGCGCCGGCGACGCTCTGCTCATGCTCATCGACCAGGACCTGCGCACCGAAGGCGTCTTCGTGCCTTTCTTCGGCCGGCCAGCCCACACGCCGTCGGGAGCCGCCCGGCTCGCTCTCCGGAGGGGCGCGCCCGCGCTGCCGGCATTCGTCGAGCGCCTCGAGGACGGCAGCCACCGGGCCCGCTTCGGCGCGCCCTTCGACCTGCCTCCGGACCCGGTAGGGGCGACCGCGGTGATGACCCGCGCGATCGAGGACCAGGTCCGCCGCCGCCCCGAGCAGTGGGTCTGGTGGCACCGCCGCTGGCGCCGACGCCCAGGATGAGCGGACAAGGTGACCGTTACCTTGTCTCCTTGCGGCCCACGAGCGCGGCGGCGCCGACGCCGAGGAGGTAGAGCAGGATCGTCGGCACGGCGAACAGCAGCAGGTTGATCACGTCCGGCGTCGGGGTGATGACCGCCGCCATCACGAAGATGATCAGCACCGCCCAGCGGAAGTGGCGCATCAGGAAGCGCGGCGTCACCACGCCGATGCGGGCCAAGAAGAAGATCACGATCGGCAGCTCGAACATCAGGCCGAGCCCCAGGATGATGTACATCAGGAATCGGTAGTAGCGATCGACCGTGATCTGGGGCTCGAACGCCTCGCCCATCCCGATCAGGAACTCGAGCGCGAACGGAAAGGCCACGAAGTAGGCGAAGGCGCCGCCACCGACGAAGAAGAAGGTGCCGAAGAAGATGAACGGCAGCGCGTGGCTGCGCTCGCGCTGATAGAGGCCCGGCGCGACGAACCGCCAGACCTGGTAGAGCACGATCGGCGACGACAGAAAGAAGCCGGCCAGCAGGGCGACCTTGACGTAGAGGACGAAGGCGTCGGTGACCCCGAGGAAGACCAGACGCTCGCCCTCGGGCAGCACCGCATAGACAGGGCGGGCGAGGACCTCGGCGATCGGCCTGGCGAAGGCCCAGCAGACGAGGAACCCGGCGACCACCGCCAAGAGCGCCTTGAGAATGCGCCGGCGCAGCTCCTCGAGGTGCTCGATCAGGCTCATCTTCGGGAGCTCCTCGCCGGCGGGCTCCCCGGGGAGCCGCTCGCGCTCCCGTCCGGAGGCGTTCATCGGCGTCGCCTACGGCTCCTCTTCGGCCGACGAGTCGGCGATGCCAGCCGCCGGCGCCGGCTTCTCGGAGTCGCGGTCGCCGCCATCCTCCGGCCGCTCGCGCGCCACCGGAGCGGCAGCCGGCGCCGGTGGCTTCGGAGGACGCTCCGAGGCGGTCATCTCGAGGTTGATCGAGCGATTGAGCTCGGACGTCGCGCGTCGGAACTCGCCCAGCGCCTTGCCGATCGTGCGGCCGAACTCCGGCAACCGCTTCGGCCCGAAGATCAGGAGCGCGATCGCCAGTATGAACAGCATCTCGGGTATGCCGATGGGGCCCATGACGTCTCGAAAACCATGATCGAGCGGCGACCGGGGAAAGTCAAGCTCGCCCGCCACGCGGGCCGCGGCTGAACTTCGCCCGCCGATGCCACGTATTCCATGGTGGGAGGAACGGAAGCTCTGCTATCCTCGAGGCCATGAGAAGCGGTTGGCGCGCGGCGGCGATTGCTCTTTTTACCCTGTCGATCCTGTTCGGCGGGCTGGTCGGCGACCGCGTCCTGGCGCTCACCGACGAGGCCCGCGACCTTCTCCGGGTCTACACCGAGCTGGTGACCGTGGCCCACGAGCGCTACGGCATCGAGGTCGAATACGACGACCTCGTCACCTCCTCCATCAACGGCATGGTGCGGACGCTCGATCCCCACACCAGCTTCCTGAGCCGCGAGGCCTACGCCACCATGCGCGAGCGCCAGCGCTCGAGCTTCCACGGCCTCGGCATCCTGGTCGGCATGCGCAACGGCCAGCTGACGGTGATCACCCCGATCGAAGGCACCCCGGCTTCGCGGATGGGCCTGCGCGCCGGCGACGTCATCAGCAAGATCGAGGGCGAGGCCACCGACAGCATGAACATCGACGAAGCGGTGAGCCGCCTGAAGGGTCCGAAAGGGACCAGCGTGCGGGTGGAGATCGTCCGCCGCGGCCTCGAGGAGCCGCTGGAGCTGACCATCACCCGCGCCGAGATTCCCCAGGACACGGTGCGCTACGTCTACATGATCACCCCCGACACCGGCTACGTCAGCATCTCCGACTTCAACCGCGGCACCGGCAAGGAGGTGGCCGAGGCGATCGACAGCCTCAAGGAGCAGGGCATGACCCGGCTGCTCCTCGACCTGCGCAACAACGGCGGCGGCCTGCTGGATCAGGCGATCGAAGTCGCCGATCAGTTCCTCCCCGAGGGGACGAAGATCGTCGAGACCAACGGCCGCACCCGCGAGTCGTTCCAGGAGTTCTACGCCACCGCCCGCTACGAGGATCTCGACCTGCCGGTGGTCGTGCTGGTCAACGGCGGCACCGCCTCGGCGGCCGAGATCGTGGCCGGGGCGATCCAGGATCACGATGTCGGCCTGATCGTCGGCACCCCGACCTGGGGCAAGGGGCTGGTGCAGACCGTCTATTCGCTCTCGTACCAGTCCGGTATCGCCCTGACGACCGCCAAGTACTTCACCCCCTCGGGCCGGCTGATCCAGCGCGACTACACCTCGTGGTTCGAGTACACGACGCACGGCAACGGCAACGGCAGCTCGGTGGTCCGGGAGGGAGAGGTCTTCCGCACCGATCTCGGCCGCGAAGTGTACGGCGGCGGCGGCATCGCGCCCGACATCGAGATCGAGAGCCGCGAGATCTCGACCCTGCTGCAGTACCTCCTGAGCCGCAGCGCGTTCTTCGATTTCGCCGTCTCCTACACCTCCCGCCATGCCATCGAGAGCCCGCAGTGGACGCCGCCCGAAGGGCTGATGGCCGAGTTCCGCTCCTGGCTGCTGGCCGAGGATCTCGCCAGCGAGGAGGAGATCGCGGATCTTTCCGAGGCCGAGAACGCGGCCACGGCGGAGCGCTACCTGCACGCCGAGATCTTCAACTCGGCCTTTGGGATCGAGGCGCGCTACCAGATTCTGGCGGCCGGCGACCTGCAGGTCATCCGCGCGCTCGAGGCGCTCGACGACGCCACCAGCCTCCTCGCCCGCCGGCACGAGCTGAAGGGCGACAGCCGCAGAGCGGCGACCGCCGGCGTCTGAGCTCTACCGGATCTCCCCGCTCACCCTCGATCCCTCTTCTTTCCCAGCGGAAAGAAAGCAACGCCGCCCCGACTCAGGCCTCTCCGGCCAGGCTGGCGACGAATCCGGTCGCCAGCTCGCCGAGCGCCTCGAGATCGTAGCCGCCCTCGAGCACCGCGAGCGCGCGGCCGCCACAGAGCTCCTCGGCGAGCTCGCCCAGCAGACGGCCCCAGCGTGCGAACTCCCCCTTCGACACCCGCATCGCGCCTAGCGGATCGCCCTGCCAGGCGTCGAAGCCCGCCGACAGCAGCAGGACGTCGGGCCGGAACGCGCGCAGCGCGGGCACGATCCGGTCGTCGATGGCGGTCGCATAGCCGGCGTCGCCGGTGCCCGCCGGCAGCGGCACGTTGACCGTCGCGCCGGCGCCCGCCCCGCGCCCGGTCTCGCCGGCGGCGCCCGTACCGGGATAGAACGGGTACTGGTGGGTCGAAGCGTAGAGCACGTCGGCGCGCTCTTCGAACAGGTGCTGGGTGCCGTTGCCGTGGTGGACGTCGAAATCGAAGATCGCCACCCGCTCGACCCCCCGCCGCCGGCGCAGGTGGTCCGCCGCGATCGCGACGTTGTTGAAGTAGCAGAAGCCCATCGCCAGGGCCCGCTCGGCGTGATGCCCCGGTGGCCGGGTGGCAACGAACGCGGTCCGCCCCGCGCCTTCGGCGATCCAGTCCGAGGCCTCGAGGATGCACGCGACCGCGGCGCGCGCCGCCGTCCAGGTGCCGTCCGAGAGCGGGTTGTCGCTCGAGTCGAGCAGCCCGTCGCCCCTCGCCACCGCCTTGCGGAAGCGCTCGACGTAGAGCGGCTCGTGCGTCGCCGCCACCGCCGCCTCGACGCCGTCGTGGCCGCTCGCCGTGGGCACCTCCCAGCCGCGCGCCGCGCACGCCGCCCGGACCCGCCGCAGCCGCTCTGCGGTCTCGGGAAACCCGGGCGGCATGGCGTGCGCGAGACAGCGGTCGTCGCTGAAGATGCGCAGCACGAACCGAGTCTATCCCCAGGCGATTGCCACCGGACGGCCGCGCACCGGAATGCCGACGCCCTTGGCCGCCAGCCGCTTGCGCGCCCGGTGGACCAGGGAGTCGATGCTGCTCGCGGTCAGGCCCTGGCCCAGCGCGCGCGCGATGTCGCGGCTGCACCAGCCCTCGATGCAGGCGAGATACAGCACGCGGAGATCGCGCCGCGCCTGGCGCGGCCCGACCACCTCCTGGCACCGGCGGACGAAGACCGAGCTGCGTTCGCGCTCGAGCAGCAGCTGCTCGGGGCTCTTCGCCGGGTCGATCGAGTCCACCTCGCCGCAATCCGCCGGCAACCTGACGATCCGGCTGCGTCCGCGCTTGGCGGCGATCTCGGCGCGCACCCGATCGATGGCCACCGTCTCGGCGATCCGCCCGAGGTAGGCCGAGACCGCCTCGCGGGCGCCGCCCCGGCAGCGCAGCAGGTAGCGCCCACCGTTGTCGAGCAGCTTGCAGTAGACGTCTTGGACGAGGTCTTCGAGCTCCACCGGGGGGTTCCACAGGCCGGTGCGCCGCAAACCCCTGCGCACGCCGGCGATCAGCCGCTCTTCGTAGAGGCTCCGGAACTCCCGCCACGCCGCCGCATCCCGGCGCCCCGCACAACGCTGCAAGAGCTCGCAAGCTCCATTGGACTCCATCTTCCGCTCCTTTCGGCAAGGGAGCGGAGGTGCGAAGCGGTG
>JBFGLX010000125.1:0-9256 GCA_041575955.1 Thermoanaerobaculia bacterium | reverse complement strand
CGCGCCAGCTCGGCGGTGCCGGCGAGAATCAGCCGCGACCAGATCTTGTCGGCGGGCAGCTCGAAGACGATCGACGCCCGGCCGTCGACGACGTGCCAGCCGCCCACCGCCAGCTCGGCCTCGAGCTGGCCCGGGGCCCAGCCGGCGTAGCCGGCGTAGGCCCGAAAGGTCTCGTCCGCGCGCGGCGCCGTCACCAGGCGCTCGAGCAGCTCGCGGCTGCTGCTCATGAACACGTCGGCGAGCACGCGGTCGGAGCGCTCGGGGGCGGCCGGCGAACGGATCAGGAGCGTGAACCGCGTCGGCTCGACCGGCCCGCCGATGAACACCCGGTCGGCGCGCTCACCGGCGGCTTCGAGCTCCGGCAGGGCGGCAGCCAGGCCGACCTCCGAGGGGCGGTTGATCACCAGCCCGACCGCCCCCGTCGGACGGTCGTACTCGACGATCAGGACCACCGTCTCGCGGAAGTTGGGGTCGCGCAGGGCGCGGCTGGCGACCAGCAGCTTGCCGGGTCCGAGGTCGCCGGCCGGGGCCGCTGCCGCCGCGCGGATCCGGACCTGCGACGCCCCGGCCAGCGCCAGGGCCATCAGCAGCGCGATCCGGCCGAGTGCGCGAGCGCCCGGGCTGCGGCTGGGCATGGGCCGACTCTATCCGAGCCGGTGGGTCGGGCGCCGGGCGGTTGCCGTCGGACCGGCCGCCGCGTATGCTGCCACCCTCGTGAGCGAAGGTCCCTGGTATCTGGTAGGCGGTGTCGTCGGTTTCTCCGGGCTCGCGGTGCTGGTGCTCGGCGGCCAGCCGTGGCTGGGCGCGGCGCTGCTGTCGGGTGGCGCCGCGTCGGTGATCACAGGCGTCTGGCTCCGCAGCCGCCGGACCGGGTCGGTGCGGGTGGAGATCGAAGACGATCATCTCCACCCGATCCCGGTCCTCGACCAGCCCAAAGGCACCTACGACCTGATCGCCGGACTCACCGTTCGGGTGGACAATCGGCAGGACGAGCCGGTCGGCGTGCGCATCGACACGCTCCTCTACCGGCGGCTGCCTTGGAAGTGGGACCGGCCGGTCTCCGCCACCCGGCCGGTGGCCCTGCTGGCCCCTTCGGTGATCCCCGCCCGGTCGGCCAAGTCTTTTTTCGTCAAGAATTACACCCGGATTCCGGCCGAGGTCGCCGAGCTCACGCCGAGCCACTTCGTCAAGCTGGTGGTCGAAGCTTCGGACTCCGGCAAGAGCGTTCATCGCGTCTTCCTGCGCCAGCGCTTCGAGCTCCCGAAGGAGTCTGCGAGACCGGTCCGGCTGCCGCCGGTGGCGACCGACGGAGCGCCGCTCCTGCCGTTCTCCGAGCGCCTCGAGCCGCAGGCCGCGCGGCCGCGCAGGCGCTCCCTGGCCGAGCGCTGGCGCGGCGGACTGGCGGCGCTGGGGATCGGCCGCCCGCCGGGGGCGAGCGACATTCACCGGCTGGGCGATGGCGACGACCGCAGCCTCGAGGGCCTGATCGACGAGATCAAGAGCGAGCTCGGCGACGACCGTCCGCCAGCTCGCGGTGGCGAAAGCAGCTCCTTTCGTGGTCGTTGACCATGCCCGCGGCCTGCATGTACGCGTAGCAGATGGTCGAGCCGACGAAATTGAAGCCGCGCCGCTTGAGGTCCTTGCTCATGGCGTCGGACTCGGGGGTGCGCGCCGGGATGTCGCCCAGGCCCCGCCAGCGGTTCTGGAGCGTCGCCCCCCCGACGAAGCGCCAGACGTAGGCGTCGAAAGACCCGAACTCCTTCTGGATCTCGAGGAACGCACGCGCGTTACGGACCGCGGATTCGACCTTCAGGCGATTGCGCACGATGCCCGGGTCGCGCAGCAACGACTCGATCCTGCGCCTCGAGTAGCGGGCCACCTTGGCCGGATCGAAATCGTCGAAGAGCTCGCGGTAGCGAGCCCGCTTGTGCAGGATCGTGCGCCAGGAGAGTCCCGCCTGGGCGCCGTCGAGCACGATGAACTCGAAGTGCCGGCGGTCGTCGTGGAGCGGCACGCCCCACTCCCGATCGTGGTAGTCGATCATCAGCGGATCGTCTCCCGGCCAGGCACAACGCTCGAGTTTCGGGACTTTCGGTGGCAGTTTACCTATCTCCAGGCTCCGCGGTCGGTGACGGGGCTCTCCGGCAGGAGATGAGTCAACTGTCACCGAAGCTGCGGTCGAAGTCGGCGATCAGCTCGTCGGGGTCCTCGATGCCCACCGAGACCCGGATCAGGTCGTCGGTGATGCCGAGCTCCCGGCGCGCCGCCGGCGTCAGCCCCAGGTGTGAGCTTCGGGCCGGGCGCACCACCAGGCTCTCGAGCCCGCCGAGGCTCGCCGCGTGCAGCGGGATGCGCACGCGCGACACGAAGCGCTCGGCCCGCGCCGCGTCGCCGGCGTAGAACGACAGCATGCCGCCGAAGCCCGAGAACAGCCGCTTGGCGGTCTGGTGCCCGGGATCGCCGGGCAGGCCCGGGTAGTTGACGCGCGGGACGTCGCCGCGGGCGGCCAGGTGCTCCGCCAGCCGCTGGGCGTTCGCGTTCTGCCGCGCCACCCGCAGCGCCAGGGTCTTCAGGCCGCGCTCGAACAGGAAGGCGGTGTTGGGATCGATCGAGCCCCCCAGATGGAGCAGCAGGTGGCGCACCCGGGCGACCTTTTCGGCCGCGCCGACCACGGCGCCGGCGACGATGTCGCTGTGCCCGTTCAGATACTTGGTGGCGCTGTGCACGACCAGGTCGATGCCGATCTCGAGCGGCCTGAAGTTGACCGGCGAGGCGAACGTGTTGTCGATGATCGTGAGCAGACCGTGTTGCTTGGCGAACGCGACCACCGCCTCGAGATCGCCGACTTCCATCAGCGGGTTGGAGATCGACTCGACCAGGAACAGCCGGGTCTCCGGGCGGAGCGCCGCCTGCCACTCGGAGGGACCGCCGGCCACCGTGTCGACCGGCGTGTAGGTCACGTTCCACCGGGGCGCGTCCTCGTCGAGGAAGGTCTGGGTGCCGCCGTAGAGCGTCCGCTGCGCCAGGATGTGGTCGCCGGCGCCGACAAACGCCAAAATCGAGGTGCTGATCGCAGCCATGCCGCTCGCGGTGACCAGCGCCGCCTCTCCCGACTCCACCGCCGCCAGCCGCGCCTGCAGCGCGAAGTGGTTGGGCGAGTTGCTCAGCCGGATGTAGCGCACCTCGTCGTAGGCGCCTTCGTCGGCCATCAGGTAGTTGGCCGACTGAAAGATCGGCGTGATCACCGCGCCACCGATGTTGGGGCGTGGGGCGCCGGCATGGACCAGGTTCGTGTCCAGCTTCTCGAAACGGTGGGAATAGTCGGTCATTCGATGGCTCCGGTGGTTTTCGGGGGCGCGGACGAGAGCCCATCCTAATGGAGGTCGGGGCTCGTCGGGGTGGTACCATGCCGGCCGTTCCTCTATGGGCGACCTGCGCCAGTCGGCTTGCTCCGGCCCCGATCGTCGAGCCTCAACGGCGCCGCTCTCGCTCGCTGCCGTGGCGCTTGCCTGCGGCCTGTTGACGGCCTGCGGCGGCGAACCGCTGCCGACCTACCTCGAGCTTGCCGACTTCGCCGCCTTCCAGGCCGGGAGCGTCTCGACCACACGGATCTCGCCCGAGGACCCGCTCGAGGGCCTGATCGACCACGGCTGGATGATCGAGCCTGGCGAGGGCGCCCCTCCGGCCCTGGTCATGCTCGGGGACCGCGCCCGGCTCTGGTTCTTCTCCGCCGACGGCGCGACCACCGGGGTCGAGCTCCACGGCCGCCTGGTGCGCTCGAGGCGAGAGCGGGGGCGGCGGCTGCTCTGCCAGCTCAACGGCGACAAACAGGCCGTGGTCGTGGTGAAGCGCCGCCCGGCGGTCCACCGGATCGACTTCGCCCCCGGGTCGGTGCGCGTCGGCTGGAACTTCCTGATGCTCAGCCTTCGCCGCCTGCGCGACCCCGCGGACAAGTCGCTCCTGTCGCTGCGCGGCGCGCGGTTCCTGAGCCGTGAGCGGAATTTCGCCGGCCGCCGCTCGCCAGGTCGGATCGAGGGCGGGGGCGAGGAGCTCCGGATGCCGGCCGGCAGCCTCCTGGACGCGGTGTTCGAGGTCCCCCCCGGCGCCCGTTTCCAGGGGCGGCTGTCGGCCGAGCCCGCCGACGGTGGATCGCCGGAGGTCGGGCTCGGGCTCACTCTCACAGTCACCGGCGCGGACGGGCTCGACACCGAGCTGGCCCGGCTCTCCGTGCCGGCCGGCGGCTCGGCCCGCATCGACGAGCCGCTCGATCGGTGGAGCGGGTCGACCGTCCGCCTGCGAACGGTGATCGGCGGCTCGGGCCCGCGCGCCGCTCGCTGGAGCGAGGCGCGGATCGCCGCGCCCGGCGCGACGCGCGCCGTGCCCTTCGATCGGTTGATCCGTCCCGCGCCGGCCGACCGCGGCGGCGCACTCGGCCGGCCGGACGTCGTGATCATCCTGCTCGACGCCGCGCGCGCCGATGCCTTCTCCCCCTGGGGCGGACCGCATCCGACGCCGGCCCTGGAGCGTCTCGCCGCCTCCGGCACCCGCTTCGAGCGCGCCCTCTCGCCCTCCTCGTGGACCGGACAGTCGGTCCCCGCGATTCTCACCGGGTTCTATCCGGACACCGTCGGCATCAGCCACTGGGGCGACAGCCTCGCCCCCGAGGTGACCACGATGGCCGAGCTGTTCACCGGCTCCGGCTACCACACCGCCCTCTGGTCCCAGCACCCGGTCTACAGCCGCGGCCGCTCGATCGCGCGCGGCTTCGAGACAACCACCTTCGCCGGCCACGACGACCGCGGGCGGGTCCCCGAGGTCGACGAGCTGCTGGTCGAGGATCGGCCGACGCTGGCCTTCGTTCACCTGCTGCCCCCCCACACCCCGTACGAGCCGCCACCACCCTTCCGCGGCACGCTCAGCTCGTGGTACACCGTCGATCCGGCACGGGAGTGGCCGATCCGCAAGGGCTTCCCGCACAAGAAGCAGGCCGAGCGGCTGAGCGCCGACGATCGCCGCTACATCCGTGATCGCTACCAGGAGAACGCGCTGTTCGCCGACGCGCTGGTGGGCCGGATCCTCGATCGGCTCACCTCGGCCGGCCGCTACGACGACGCGCTGATCGTCGTGCTCTCGGACCACGGCGAGGCGTTCCTCGAGCACGGCGAGTTCCTGCACTCGAGCCGCCTCTACTGGGAGTTCCTGCAGGTACCGTTGGTCATCAAGTGGCCGGCGTCCCTGACCGGCTTCCGGGCCGCCGTCGGCCAGCCGGTCTCGCTGGTCGACCTCGCGCCGACCCTGGTCTCGGGCCTGGCGCTGGCCGGGGCCGAACGGGGATTCCAGGGCCGCGACCTGCTGCCGGCGGTGCTCGAAGATCGGCCACTGGAGCGCGCCCTCTACGCCATCACCCGCGGCGACGGCGATCCGACCCGGCCGCCGAAGCGGCGCATCCGAATCGAGCGCGACGGCTGGGCAGGCATCTGGAGTCAGCTCGACGACCGGCTCGAGCTCTACGACCTCGCGGCCGATCCGACCGAGCAGCGCGACCTCGCCTCGGCCCACCCAGCCCACGCTCTGAGGCTGCGCCAGGAGCTCCAGATGCAGCACCACTTCAACCGGTCGCTGCTGTCGCTCGCCGCCGGCGACGCCACCGAGCTCGATCCCGAGCTGGTCGAGGAGCTTCGCGCGCTGGGCTACCTGTAGCTGACCGATCGCCCCCCTCACCCTCGATCCCTCTCCACCCCCGCGCGGGGGGAGAGGGACGCCCCCGCCCGGCGCCCGCTCCGTCGAAACCCTGACTCACTCGGGGAAGTTCGCGTCTGCGCGGATGCGGTCGAGCTGGCGCAGGTGGTGCTCGACGTGGGCGGCCAGGAAGGCCAGCGACTCCTCGACCGTCAGCGGTCCGGCGACCGGGTGCTTGAAACCGGCGTCGCCCGCCGCCCGCTCGTCCATCGACTCGAGGAGCTCGTGCAGCCGCGCCCGCTCGCCGGCCCACTCCGGCTCGAGCTCCGCGAACGTCACGCTCGGGTCGGGCGTCGCCGACGGCGCGGGGTTCTTGACCCGGATCCCGCACCGGAGGACCAGTTTCACGGCCTGATGCGCCAGGCCCTGGCCCAGCGACCGGCGCCGCGGCTTCTTGCCGCGCAGCTTCTCGATCGCGCCGACGGTGCCGCGCTGGGCCAGCAGCAGATGGTGCGAGACCTGGACCGGGGACCAGGCCCCTTCGTGCGGCCGGAACCGGCGCTGCGCCTCGCTCATCCGCCGGAGCTCGGCCAGCATCCGCTCGAGTCCGCTCTCGAGGCGGTCGTGAGGACGGGCGAGCGGCGCGGCGATCGGCATCTCGAGTTCTTCGGCCGCGCTCACCAACCGCCGACCCATGAGTCGACGACCATCACCACCAGGAGCGCCGGCAGGTAGACCACCGACGCCAGCAGCAGGCGGCGCGCGGCCGGCCGCGAGAAGGAGACCGAGAACGCGACGCTGTAGGCGAGGAAGAGCAGGCCGAGCGCCAGGGCGCCCAGGAAGTAGGTGGCGCCACCGAGGCCCAGGGTCGCCGGCAGCAGGCTCACCGGCACCAGGGCGCTGGCGTAGAGAATGGCCTGCCGGCCGGTGCTGCCACCGTCGGGATCGACCACCGGCAGCATCGGGAAGCCCGCCGCCTCGTAGTCGTCCTTGCACAGCCAGGCGATCGCCAAAAAGTGCGGTAGCTGCCAGAGAAACAGGATCCCGAACAGGACGGCGGCGCCGGCGTCGAGCCGCCCCGAGACGGCCGTCCAGCCCATCACCGGCGGCAGCGCCCCCGGCACGGCGCCGATCACGGTGGACAAGCTCGTGCGCCGCTTGAGCGGCGTGTAGACGAACACGTAGGCGATCAGCGAGGCGAGGCCCACGCCGGCCGTGAGCAGGTTGGTGCCGGCGGCGAGGATGCCGACGCCACCGACCGACAGCACGATCGCGAACGAGAGCGCGGAGTCACGGCCGATCCGCCCGGTCGGCAGCGGCCGGTTGGCGGTGCGTCCCATCAGGGCGTCGGTGTCCCGCTCCCAGATCTGATTGAGCACCGACGCGCCACCGGCGACCGAGCCCGTGCCGACCAGCAGCGCCGCGAGCACCGCCAGCTCGGGCAGGGCGCGGCCGGCGAGAAACGCGCCGAAGACGGCCGTGACCAGCACCATGAGCGTGATCCGCGGCTTGACCAGGGAGATCCAGTCGGACAGGCGGTCGAGCGGCGTCGGGTTGGCGGTCAGGGCCTCTGCCGGCAGCATCATGCGCCTCCAACGCCGTCGGGCTGGGCGGCCGGCCGCGCGCGGCGCGGCACCGCGGCGCCAACCGAGACCCGCTCGCGCCGGCCGCCGGCCAGGCGCCATGATGTGAGAGCCATCAGCAGCGAGGTCGCCAGCAGCGTCGCTCCCGTGGCCACGTGGGCGGTGTTCGGAAGCGCGTCCTTGCCGGTCAGGACCACCGCGCCGCCGAGCGCGATCTGGACCGCGACCAGGACCGCCATCGCGATCCAGAGCCGGCGCGGTCCCGATCCGCCATCGCGCACCCGGCGGGCGCGGATCACGGTCAGGACGATCGCGATCGCTACCGCCAGGGCCCCGAGCCGGTGGCCGTAGTGGACGGCGATGCCGAAGTCGAAGCGGGGTGGAACCAGGCCGCCGAAGACCAGCGGAAAATCGGGGATCGCCAGCCCGGCGCCGCTATGGCGCATCACCGCCCCGACCAAAATCTGCGCGAAGATCAGGATCGCCGTCACCCGCGCGGTGCGGAAGAGCGGCCCGGCGCCGGTCGCGGCCGGCGCCCCGCGGCGAGCCTCGTGCCACCAGCGCGATGTGACCAGGGCGAGCGTCACCGTCATGCAGAGAAAGATCTCCGCCAGGGCGGCGTGACTCACCGAGATCGCCGTCGGCAGGAAGAAGAGCACCGTCAGGCCGCCCAGAAGCGCCTGGGCGAGCACCACTGCCACGGCCGACCAGGCAAGCGTGCGCACCCATCGGCGCTCCTCCTTGACGCCGGTCCAGACCGCGAGCAGCACCGTCAGCATGGCGACGGTGCCGGCGATCAGGCGGTGTCCGTGCTCGGCGCGCACGGTCGAGATCGTCCACCAGTTGGGCGGATTGAGCGAGCCGTACGAGAGCGGCCAGTCGGGGACCGAGAGTCCCGACTCGGTGCTGGTCACGAGCGCGCCGGCGCTGATCAGAACGACGACGCAGCACGCCACCAGCACCGCGAAGCGGTGCCGGCCCGCCTGATAGCTCGAAGTGGCGCTCATGGAAAGTGAGTGTATCCCGGGAGCGAGCGTCTCTCACCGACCGGCGCAGGAGACTCCCGATCGGAGCGAAGCGAACCCAAGGCGGCCTCCTCGCCGGCCACACCCGATAGGCCGCCGTCCCCGGGCCTAGGCTCCCGCTCCCGACCCGACGGCCGGCGCCTCGTGCGCTAGCTGCCGGCCGGCGCGAACTCGAAGCTGGCGGCCGCCGCCGCGTTGTCGGCGACGGTGACCTCCATGGTCTTGGTGCCCAGCGTCTCGTGCCACGCTTCGACGGTGTAGGTGCCGGCCGGCACGTTGTCGATCGAGTACGAGCCGTCGGTGCCGCTGACCGCGAAGAATGGATGCTCGACCACGCCCATGTACGAGCTCATCCAGGGGTGGACGTCGCACTTGAAGCGGATCATCACCTCGGGCTTGTCGAACGTGTGATCGAAGCTCATGTCCTGGAACGGCTGCCCCTTGTTGAACTCGGCGTTCACGGTCGGCAGGGCGTGGACGTTGTGCAGGGTCGGATCGCTGTTGCGGATCTCCAGCTTCTGGCCCACCTGGACGCCCGAGACGTGCGGATGGTACATGCAGCCCTGCTGGTCGAGGACCGCCTTTTCGCCGCTCGGCGGGTAGTTGCCGGAGAGCCCGCTCTTGATGTAGACGAAGACGTTGGCCAGCTTGCCCTCGTCGCCGACGATGGTCTGGCTCTCCGCTCCCTCCTCGTGCAGACCGACGCAAACCGGATCGGCATCCATGTCTATGCTGGCGTCGGGGTCGCCGTTGGTGTAGTTGATCACGCCGGCGATCGCTCCGGTGCCGGCCGGAGGCGCAGGCGCCGCCTTGGGTGCCTGCTCGGCAGGCTCGCCGCAAGCGACGCCCAGCAGGCTCACCGCGAGCAGAGAGATCATCACAAAACCGTACTTCTTCATGTCAAAAAACCCTCATCGTTGTGAGATTCAAGAACCGCCCTCGAGACCCCACCAGATGTGGTCGCGTATG
>JBFGLX010000124.1:0-9309 GCA_041575955.1 Thermoanaerobaculia bacterium | reverse complement strand
GTCGCGCGATCGGCGCACCGCGCCGCCCAGCTTCACCAGCCGGTCGCTCGCGTCGTCGCGCACCCGGCCCCGCCGGTCGAGAGTGCGCTCGATCCCTCGGAGCAGCGAACCGAGATCTCCGAGAGCGCGTGCCGCTTCGAGCAGCTCCGGACACTCGGGATCCGCGCCCGCGATCGCCTCGGCCGCACTCCGCACCGCCCGCAGCGCCGCCGCCAGGCGGTTGAGCTCGACGCCGACGACCTCCGTCTCGCCGCTGCCCAGGGCTTCGACCAGGGCGCTCAGCGGCTCGTCGAACGACGGCACCAGCCGCTGGCTGGCCAGCAACCGAGCCGCTTCGTGGTAGCGGCGGTGCCGCCGGTCGAGCGCCTCGAGATCGGGCGCCGGGGCGAGCGTCAGCAGTCGCTCGCGGCCGAGATCGGTCGCCGCGAGCGCGGACAGCAGGCGCAGATAGCTCGAAAACTCGAGTGCGTCGAGGGTTGCCCGCGCGGTCACCCTAGCCTGACCTTCTCACCAGCCTTCGATGCACAGGGCCGCAAATGCCTGGAGATGCGAGGCATGCGACCGAGGGCGGCGCAGGGGTATTCGACATACGTCGAGGAGCCCGAGCGGAGCGAAACGCGGCAGATTCAGGTAGTTGCGGCACTGTCGGCGGAGGTTGGCGAGAAGGTCCGGCTGGCCAGTCTACTTTGGCCGGCACCAACGAAAAAGGAGCGGGGACACCCCGCTCCTCGGGCAGAGCCGACGAATCGACGCGCTCAGCGCAGACCCATGCGGCGCTCCTCCGCCATCTTGCGCAGGACCTTTTTGCGCGCCTGCATCTCCTTGCGCTTCCTCTTGACCGAGGGCTTCTCGAAGTGCTGTCGCTTCTTGAGCTCGGTCAGCACTCCAGACTTCTCGCACTTGCGCTTGAATCTGCGCAGCGCGTTCTCGAAACTCTCGTCCTCTCGAATCTGTACTACCGGCAAACTGTACTCACCTCGCCTTCGCAATCGGTCTCGGAGCGCCCGGGGAGGGCGCTCTCGGCACCGGTCTTCGCCTACCGAGTCTCGGCGGCGCTCGTAACGAGCGCGCCGAGCGGCCGCGCGGCCCGCTAGTTTCACTGAGCCGCGCGCGAAAGTCAATCGAACCGGCCTACGGTGTCTGGTCTTCTTTCTGGATGGCGTCGAACTTGATCTGATAGACGATCTCGTCGCCCGCCTTGTTCTTCCGGAACCAGACGCCGGCCGCGTCGCCTTCCTCGGTGGTCGGGTAGAACCACGCGCTGACCTTGCGCTCTGGGTAGTCGCGAATGTTGCGCAGGTTGGGCTGCCCCAGGAGCTCCCGCACCTGGGCTTGGGTCATTCCCTTCTGGACCCCGGAGAACTTCTCCTCGCTCACGAAGCGGTTCTCCTCGGCCTCCGCGAGCGCCGCCTTGAGCTCCGAGTTGTCGGGGTCGACCTGGAGCGCCTGCTGGTAGATGTCGATCGCCCGCCGGTAGTCGCCGCCCTTTTCGATGTGCTCCTTGGCGACCAGGATGTCCTCACTGCTCTTCATGCGGATGCCGGCGAGCTGGCTCTCGGTCAACGGCTCCCCTTCGATCGGGGGGTCGGAGTTGATGAAGTCGACGATCGCGGAGCTGAACTCGTCGCTCTTAGAAGCGATCTCGCTCCGCATCCGCTCCACCGCGGCTTCCATCTCGGCGATCTGATCGGCTGCGTCTTCGGCGCCCTCGTCGATGGCCGCCGCGAGCGCCGTGCGGGCATCCGCAAGCTCGCGACGCTTGGCGTCGAGCTCCGCCTTCGCCTCTTCCAGCTCGGCGAAGGCGTTGGCCTGCTCGGCGGCCAGCTGCTCCTCCTGAGAGGGTCCACATGCCACCAGAGCCGCCAGGGCAAGGGTCAAGCCCGCTGATGAAAAAACGCTCGTGCTACGCCGCATCTTGAGTCTCCCTCGTGTCGAAAAACCCGCTCTTGCAGAGGTACCGCCAAGCTACCACAGCGACGTTTTGGCCGTCCACCTTCGAGCCGCGCGCCCCGCCGGTGCCCGGCCGCGAGGCCCGCGATCATCGCCCTCCGAGGGACCCCGGCCCCGCCCGGGCATCACCGCTCCCGGCCTCCCCCGGACGCGGTCGCGCCCCGCGGGAGTCGCGTCCCGCACCCGGCCCCGGTCCGGCCCGGCCGCTCGCGGTTGCCGCGCGCAGGGCCCGAGAGAGGGGCCCCGCGCTCGTGGCCTCCCGCACTAAGTGCCGGTCGTTTCAGGGTTTTTGGTTCATCTGGCTTCCTTGACACCCGACCGGCTGCCGAGAATAATCCGAGGCAGCGCCAACCGCTCTTTCCGGTGCCGCGTGCGGCGGAGGCACAGCATGTCTATGTCCGAACTGTTTGGAGATTTGGACCCCAAGATCGCCGGTCCCCTGGAGAGGATCACCGAGGCGCTGCGTGCCGAGATCAGCAGCCAGATCGAGGGCGTCAGGCGCGACGTTCAGAGCCTGGTCGCGTCCGATGCCACAGCCGCCGCCCGGCAGCCGGCGGCGGCCGCGGCGGCCGGCGGTCTCGACGCGCTCGAGGAGCTCAAGCGCGCGGCCGCCGGCATCGACCGCTCGACCCAGCAGGCCGCGATTCTGACCGGCCTGCTCGAGGGCGCCGAGAGGTTCTCCTCCCGCGTCGCTTTCGTGCTCATCCGCGACGACGGTCAGCGCTGTTGGGGGAGCCTCGGCTTCGAGGACGCCGGCCGGCAGCTGCAAGGGGCGACGATCGAAGTGCCCAACGGCGATTCGGTCTGGTCCAGAGTGAGTGAAGGTGCCGGCACGTGTGGCCTGACCGCCGAGGACTGCGCCGTCTTCTGCTCGCAGTTCGACGCCTCCACGCCGAACATGGGGGCCCTGCTGCCGCTGTCGCTGGGCGAGCACGTGGCCGGCTATCTCTACGCCGACCGGGTCGGAGACGAGCCGCTCAACATCACCGCGCTGCAGCTGCTCACGTTCGTCGCCGGGCAGACCCTGGAGACCCTGCCGGTTCGCAAGCGCAGCTCCACCCCCGCCCTGACCGTGGCCACGGCGGTCGCCGGTCCAGCGCCCGCTGTCGCCGAGCCCGCCGCGGCCACCGAACCGGCCGAGGCCGTCGAGCCCCCCGCTGCCGTAGAAGAAGCCGCGGCCGTCGAGGAGCCCGCCGCGATCGAAGAAGCCACGGCGGTCGAAGAGTCGCCCGCGGTCCGCGCGGCCGAAACGACCGCCGCGACGCAGCCGCCGCACGAGATCGAGACGATGCTGGTCGACATCGAGCCCGAGCCGCCGGAGCCGCAAGCGGCGGTGCCCGCGACCCCGGAGCCCGAGGCCCCCGAGCCCGAGGCCCCCGAGCCCGATGGCGCAGCCGATTTCTACGAGGTCGAGACTCCGGCCACCGACGCCGCAGCGCCGGCCGAGGAGGCGGCCGCGGCGCCGCCCGAGGAGGCGGTCGCCGAGGAGAGCGCGGTCGCCGGACGGACGGAATCCCCGGCCGAGGCCGCCACCACCGAGATGCCGCTGCCCCCGGTCCAGGAGACGACCGCGAGCGTGGCCGGCGAGCCGGCTCCCGCCGAGCCGCCGGCACCGGCCCCGACGACGGACGAATCCTCGACCCAGGTCGTACCTCCTGACGACGTGCTTGGACCGGGATGGGCATTTACCACCAAGGACGCCGACGACGACGCCGGCAACGACGCCCTGCGCGAGGAGGCCCGACGGCTCGCCCGCCTGCTGGTCACCGAGATCAAGCTCTACAACGAGGAGCAGGTCGAGCAGGGCCGCCGCAGCGGCGACATCTACCGCCGCCTGCAAGAGGACATCGATCGCTCGCGCCAGATCTTCGAAGATCGGATCGACGAGAGCGTGCGCGGCGACAGCGACTATTTCAAGGACGCGCTGGTCAGGATTCTGGCGGCAGGCGACGAGAGCCTCCTGGGGATGTAGCCCGCGCCCCCGCGGCCCGCTCGGCACGGGTGACTGCCGCCCGGCGACTGGATATACTGACCCTCCCCGCCGAGGGGCGATGGGTCCATAGCTCAGCGGTTAGAGCATCCGGCTCATAACCGGCAGGTCCCTGGTTCAAATCCAGGTGGACCCACAATCCAGGAGTCAGGAACGCGAGATGTCCACGAAAGCACCACCGAAGAACTGCTGCAGGGAACCGAACGGGCCGCTTTGTCAACGGTAACCATGGAGCGGCCTCTCGACAGCGTCATCGACCTGCAGCAGGCCCTCGACAAGCTCGCGGAAGCCCAGGAGCGACTTCACGGCATTCCCGAGTGGATGCGTGAGCTCCACGAAGAGCACAGCTCCAGGAAGGCCGAGATCGACCTGCTCGCGGCGTCGGTGGAAGAGGCCGCCAGCGAGCGGCGTCTGGCCGAGGGAGAGGCCCAGAGCGCTCACGAGAAGCTCAGAGGCTACCAGGAGCAGATCGGCAGCGTCCGCAACCAGCGCGAATACGGGGCGCTGTTGCAGGAGATCGACACCACCAAGGGCATCATCAAGACGCTCGAGGAGCGGGCGCTCGCCGCGCTCGAGCGCCAGGAAGGGGCCCAGGCCTCGCTCGAGGAGCTCAGAGAGGCGTTTCGGGAGCTCGACGGGCGTTACAAGGCCGAGCTCGAGAAGTGGGAGACCGAGAAGCCCGGCGTCGCCGAGCAGGTCGAGGCGCTGCAGGGCCGGATCGCGGTGCTTCGCGAACGGATCCCACCCCGGAGCCTGTCGCTGTTCGAGCGCGTCCTCGAACGGCACGGCGGGCAAGCCCTGGCGCAGGTCCTCAAGGTCGAGCGCGTCGGTCGCGGCCAGGAGATCTGGTCGTGCGAGGCCTGTCACTATCGGGTGCGGCCGCAGGCGGTGATCGAGATCACCAACACCGGCAGCATCGTCTTCTGCGACAGCTGCAAGCGCATCCTGTACATCGCGGACCCCGCGGGGTGACCAGTTGGCGCTGGCCGGCCGGACGATCGCCGAGCGCTTCGCCGACGTCCGGGAGCGCATCGCCGCCGCGTGCCGCGGCTGCGGCCGCCAGCCCGGCGAGATCACGCTCGTTGGCGCCGCCAAGCGGCAGCCGGTCGACAAGATCCGCGCCGCGCGCGACGCCGGCCTGACGGTCGTCGGCGAGAACCGGGTTCAAGAGGCCGAGGAGAAGCAGCCCCGGCTGCCGGGGCTGGAATGGCACCTGATCGGTCCGCTCCAGTCCAACAAGGCGAAACGGGCGGCGCAGCTCTTCTCCACCATCCACTCGATCGACCGGGTGAAGATCGGGCGCGCGCTCGATCGGGAGGCGGGATCGCTGGACAAGGCGCTCTCCGGCTTCCTGGAGGTCAACCTCGGCCGCGAGGCAACCAAGCACGGATTCGATCCGGACTCGCTCCTGGAGCAGGCGCGTCCGCTGGCCGGGCTCGAGCGCCTGAAGATCGTCGGACTGATGGCGATACCGCCCTGGGAGACCGAATCCGAGCGCGCGCGGCGCTGGTTCAGCATGCTGCGCGCGCTGCGCGACGAGCTGTGCGCGAGAGCCGAGTGGCAGGGCTGCCCGGGCTGGCTGTCGATGGGCATGAGCTCCGACTTCGAGCCCGCGATCGAGGAAGGCGCGACGCATGTCCGGATCGGCACGCTGCTGTTCGGCGACCGGCCGGCAGCGTGAGAGACTGGTCGCCATGCGGGAGCCGAGACGAGCGCCGACGCGGCCTCCGGTCTGCGCGATCTTCCTGCTCGCCGCGCTTGCCCTCGGCGGCTGCCGGGCCCAGCCGGCGGAGGTGCGGGCGCCCAACGTCCTGCTGATCGTCGTCGACGATCTCAACACGCGGGTGGCGAGCTATGGCGACCCGATCGCCCGGACGCCGAACATCGACCGGCTCGCCGCCCTCGGCGTCCGCTTCGACCGCGCCTACGTCCAGTTCCCGCTCTGCAACCCGTCGCGCGCCTCGATGCTCAGCGGGCGCTACCCGGAGACCACGCGCGTCACGCGCAACGCCACCGACCCGCGCCACCATATCGGCGACGTCGACTTCCTGCCCGAGCACTTCCTGCGCCACGGCTACCAGACCGCGCGGGTCGGCAAGGTGTCGCACAAACCGGGCTCGATCCGCTACAGCCCGCCGTCCGGGCGCGACGCGGTCGCCGCCCTGCGGCCCGACTTCAGCTTCGGCGCCCCGATTCCGGTCGTCGGGCGGCCGCTCGACGTCGATGACGCCCAGATGGCCGACGGCCAGTACGCCCGCGCGGCCGCGCGCCTGCTCGAGCTCGATCGCGACCGGCCGTACTTTCTCGGGGTCGGCTTTCTCAAGCCCCATCTGCCGTTCGAAGCGCCCCGAAAGTACTTCGAGAACTACCCGTTCCAGAGCATCCAGCTGCCGGCCGAAGACCCCGACCACCTGCGCGACGTCCCCGAGGTCGCCGCCGTGCGCGATCCCCGCGACCTGGCCATGTCGCGGCCGCGGCGCCAGCGCGCGGTGGCGGCCTACTACGCCTGCATCGAGTTCGTCGACGCCCAGATCGGCCTGCTCTTGGACGTCCTCGACCGCGAGCAGCTCTGGGACGAGACCATCGTCGTGCTGGTCAGCGATCACGGCTTCCATCTCGGCGAGCACCTCGGCCTGTGGCGCAAGGGGACGCTGTTCGAGCAAGCCCTGCGGGTACCGCTGGTGATCGCCGCGCCCGGCATGCCCCAGGGGGCGGTGGTGGCGACGCCGGTCGAGCTGGTCGACATCTATCCCACCCTGGCCGAGCTGGCGGGGCTGCCGGCGCCCCAGGGCCTGCAGGGCCGGAGCCTGGCGCCGCTCATGCGCGAGCCCGGCGCCAGGCGCAGGGACGGCGCGTATTCGATCATCCGCTTCGACGGCGACCGCATGGGCCGCTCGATCCGCACCAGGCGCTACCGCTACTCGACCTGGGACGGCGTCGGCGGCGGCGTCCTCTACGACCACCTGCGAGACCCCGCCGAATCCGTGAACCTGATCGCCGATCCGGCGCGCGCCACCACCGTCCGCCGGATGCAGAAGCTGCTCGACCGCAAGGTCCGGCTGGCCGGCGGCGAGCTCGCCGCGGCCGCGGCGCCGCCACCCGCCTGATCGAAGATGTCCGACCTGCTGATCCACCACGTCGCGGAGGTCGCCACGCCGCTCGGCTCGAGCGCCCGGCGCGGCCCCGAGCAGGGCCGCATCCGGCGGCTTCCCGACGCCGAGATCCTCTGCCGCGACGGCGAGATCGCGTGGGCCGGCGCGGCTCCCGAGCGGCGCGCCCGCCTCGGCGAGCTCGAGGGGGTCGAGCGGCTCGACGCCGGCGGGGGAACCGTGGTTCCCGGCTTCGTCGATCCGCACACCCACCTGCCGTGGGCGGGCAGCCGCGAACGCGAGTTCGCCGAGCGGTTGGCGGGCAAGAGCTACATGGAGATCGCGGCCGGCGGCGGCGGCATCCTGTCGACCGTGCGCGCCACCCGGCAGGCGTCCGAGACCGAGCTCGCCGAGCAGGTGGCGCGGCGGCTGGACTGGATGCTCGCCTGCGGCACCACCACCGCCGAGGCCAAGAGCGGCTACGGCTTGAGCACGGCCGACGAGATCAAGCAGCTGCGGGCGATCGCGGCGGCGGCCTCGGGGCACGCCGTCGACCTCGTCCCCACCCTGATGGCCGCGCACGAGGTGCCGCCCGAGTATCGCGACCGGCGCGAGCGCTACCTGCAGCTGGTGTGCGAAGAGATCGTGCCGGCGGTCGCGGCCGAAGGGCTCGCCGTTTTCTCGGACGTCTTCTGCGAGCACGGCGTCTTCTCGGCCGACGAGTCGCGACGGGTCCTGGTCGCCGCCCGCGAGCACGGTCTCCTACCCCGCCTGCACGCCGACGAGTTCGTCGACTCGGGCGGCGCCGAGCTGGCGGCCGAGCTCGGCGCGCTGTCGGCCGATCATCTGATCGCGATCTCGGAAGCGGGCATCGAGGCGCTAGCGGGCGCCGGCGTCATCGCGACGCTGCTGCCGGGGACCAGCTTCTTCCTGATGAAGCACACCTACGCGCCGGCGCGCAGGATGATCGAGGCGGGGATCCCGATCGCGCTGGCCACCGACTGCAACCCGGGATCGTCCTTCACCGAGTCGATGCCGATGATCTTCGTGCTCGCGGTCTTCGAGCTCGGCCTGTCGATCGAGGAGGCGCTGACCGCGGCGACCCTCAACGCCGCCTGCGCTCTCGGCCTGGGCGAGCGGATCGGCTCGATCGAGATCGGCAAGCGGGCCGATTTGGTCGTGCTCGACGCCCCCAACCTGCTGCACCTCGCCTACCACTACGGCATCAACCCGGTGCGTACGGTCATCAAGGGCGGCAGGGTGGTCCACGCAGGCTAGCGCTTGCGAAGCTCCGCTTCGACCGGCAGTCGCGCGACGCCCGCGAAGCGGTGGGCGTCCCCCGGGATGACCTGGAACGAGAGCGCGTTGTCGATCCAGTCGTGGTTCTCGGAGACGTGTCCGGTCGGGGCGTGGGCGGCGACGGTGAGCGAGTAGTAGCCGTAGCCGAGCTCGAGGTCGACCGCGAAGCGCGCGGTCAGGCGATCGCCGGCGCGCGCCACCGGCGTCGGCACGTCGAGGTAGGTGGTGTTGGCGCCGAAGACCTCGTTGCCCAGCCGGTCGCGGAGCAGCAGGCCGACGGTGTACTGCTCGAGATCCTCCCGGAACTCCAGATCGACCTCGAAGACGGCGCGCTCGCCGGTGGTGAAGGAGGCGGCCTCGACCCCCTTTTCGTCGGTGAGGCGCACGGCCGCGATCCGCGCCTTGCCGTCGCCCGATCGGGTCCGCACCCGGGCCCGGCCTCCGGCGCGCTGCTCGATCGACGCCTCTTTCTCGCGCCGCGCGATCATGGCGTTGTAGTAGTCGAGGATCGCCTCGGCCGAGCCCTCCCGGATCAGCAGCCCCTGGTCGAGGAGCAGCGCCCGGTCGCACAGCGTCTTCACTGCCGCCGGATCGTGCGACACGAAGAGCATGGTGGTGCCGGCCTCCTTGAAGCGTCGGATGCGGCCGATGCACTTGTGCTGGAAGTAGGCGTCGCCCACCGACAGCGCCTCGTCGACGATCAGCAGATCGGGCCGCCGGGTGGTCGCCGCCGAGAACCCGAGCCGCATCTGCATGCCGCTGGAGTAGGTGCGCAGCGGCTGGTCGAGAAAGCCCTCGAGCTCCGAGAAGCTCTCGATCTCCGGCAGGCGATCCTCCGCCTCGCGCTCGTCCATGCCCATCATCTGGAGCGCCATCACCGCGTTCTGCCGGCCGCTGAAGTCGGGGTGGAAGCCCATGCCGAGCTCGAGCAGGGCCGACACCCGGCCCTCGACCTGGAAGGTGCCCTCGGTCGGTTGGGTG
>JBFGLX010000123.1:0-9320 GCA_041575955.1 Thermoanaerobaculia bacterium | reverse complement strand
CTGAAGACCGAGCTCGAAAAGCTGACCGCCGATCTGCCGAACTGCCGGCTCTACGATTGCGACGTCACCGACGACGCCCAGATCGCCGCCGCTTTCGACGACCTCGGCAAGCACTGGGACGGCATCGACGCCCTGGTGCACGCCATCGCCTTCGCGCCCCGCGAGGCGCTCGAAGGGCGCTACATCGACACCACGCGCGCCGACTGGCTCCTGGCGATGGAGATCTCGGCCTACTCGCTGGTGGCGGTCGCCAAGGCCGCCGAGCCGCTGCTGCGCGAGGGCGCCGGCATCGTCACCCTTACCTACCACGCGTCCGAGAAGGTCGTCCCCAAGTACAACGTCATGGCGATCGCCAAGAGCGCGCTCGAAGGCACCGTCCGCTACCTGGCCTACGAGCTCGGCGCCAAGGGCGTGCGGGTCAACGCCGTCTCGGCCGGCCCGATGCGCACCATCGCCGCGCGCAGCATCCCGGGCTTCGTCAAGATGTACAAGGCGTTCCAGAGCTCGGCGCCGTTGGGCAGGAACGTCGAGCACGAGGACGTCGGCAAGCTGGGTCTGTTCCTGCTGTCGCCGTGGGCGGCGTCGACCACCGGCGAGGTGGTCTACACCGACTCCGGCTACCACGTGATGGGCATGCACCTGCCGGAAGAGTAGGAACGGCACTCCCGCTCAGGCGTCGGTCCGGCGGCACGCCGCCACCCAGGCGCCTCAGGCCAGGGTGAGGAAAACCGTCACCTTCCGGCGTCGATCAGGTGGAGGTCAATCGAAGCGTCCGTTTCCCGCCGGGCGGGGGAGCAGAACACTCTTCGGTCTCTACCGCACCACCCTGAGTCTGCACGCGGCGTTCAGCGCCGCCTCGGCGCGGCTGCGCTCCGCCGGGCTGATCAGTCCCTGATCCTCGAGGCTCGCCAGGTCGGCGGCGGCCTCCTCTCTCCTCGTCTGCAGGCGGCGGCGCAGCTCGGCGACGTTCGGTGGCGCGTACTCGAGATCCTCGGGGCCGTCGGCGTTGACCCGCGGCCTGGCGGTGAGCGCCATCTTCTTGAACACGCTCTCGTGGAGGACGGCGTTTACCGGGAGGGAGCGGGGGAGCATCTCGTAGACCGGTCCGGTCGAAGGGCGGAGCGGGCTCTTGATGTTGTCCTCGAGCGTGCCGAAGTCGGTCTTCTTCTCGTCGAGCTCGACGGCGACGTCGTCGGCGGCGTAGTGGTCGCGGAAGCGACGGGTCATGTAGTCGAGGGAGATCTTCGCCAGAGTGTCGTCGAGAAAGCCGCCACCGACGTTGGAGTGGACGCCGGGGAACCAGACCTCTTCGATGATCGTGTCGCTGTGCTTGCCCGCCTTGGGGGGCTCGACCAGCGAGGGCAGGAAGGCGTCGCGCTGCTCGTCGACGGCGACCAGATGGACGACGCGGCGGACCGCCGACGAGACGTTGAAGTCCTTGAACAGGTTGATGCGCTGGAACGGGATGCCGAGAACGTTCTTGGCCAGACCGAAGGAGGCCACGGTGTCCCAGACGCCGAGGAAGTCCACCCGCACCTCGCGCCTGCGCACGAAGCCGACCGACTGCGGCAACAGAGCGCGCAGCAGCCCGACGACCAGCTTGCCGACCGCGGTGTCCGAGATCGTCAGCCGCGGGACGCCGTTGTGCTCGATGTAGGAGGCGATCCAGCGGGCGATCGCGGCGCCGCGGCTGAAGCCGACGATGGTGATCTTGTCGCCGGGATGGTAGTAGCGGATGACGTCGCGAAACGCCTCTCGCATGATGGACTTGGCGCCGAAGCCGAACGCACCGCCGATGATGCCGCCGAGCGAGCTGTACGTCGCCGGGTTGCCGACGCCCGGATAGTAGAGGCCGACCTGCACGGTGCCGTCGGCGCAGTGGTGGTGCTTGACCAGGTCCGCGCCGACGGTGAGCTCGACGAATTTCTTCCGCTGGCCCTTCAGGTTGTCCCAGAACTTGTAGACGTTCGAGCTCTTGATGATGCCGCCCTCGAGCTCTTCGGGGAAGTTCCAGGTGCCGTCGGTGCAGAGGATGATGTGGCGGCGCTGGTCGGTGCCGTAGCGCGTGATCAGGGCGAAGATGCGGGCACCGAAGTGGAAGATCGGCACCACCACGCGGGTGTAGGCGAGGTAGATGACGGCGACCAGGATCAAGGTGCCGAGCGGTACCGCGAGAAAGAACGGCAGCCCGGAGAGCCAGTCGAGCAGCCGCTCGACGATCCAGATGTCTCTCCAGCCGTCCGGCCAGAGGTCGGCGAAGAGCGCCCCGGGGCTGAAGTCCCTGAATCTCAGGGCGGCCCAGCCGCCCGGACTGACCAGCCAGCGCCAGAGCTCGAGCGCCAGGACGACACCGCCGACGATGAGGCCCAGCCGGAGGACGACGGTGCGGATGCGGGCGACGATCTCGGTGGGGTTCATGGCGCCTCCTGTGCGGGAAGGCGAGGGCGCCCTGGCCACGGCGGCGTTAACGCTCCTCGGAACGCTTCCCGAACAACCCTGAAGTGGGTTGCCAAGAGGCTAGCAGAGTCCGCCCGAGCCGGCTCGGGCTACGCGCCGGCTGGCTACTCCTGCGGCACCCAGCGGTTGATGGACATGGACTCGCTCAGGGAGTCCGACCACACGAAGCCCGAGGCCTCGAGGTCCAGGAGGTCGCTCCAGAGGTAGCCGTCGTTCCAGACGAAGGCGTCGCTCCAGATGAAGGCGTCGCTCCAGACGAAGGCGTCGCTCCAGATGAAGGCGTCGCTCCAGACGAACCCGTCGAGGCCCATGATGTAGTAGCTGCCATCCTGGTCCATGTTGGCGCGGCCGCCGTAATGCTGGAGCCCCCCGAGGTCGAGGTCGATGTCGAGGCCGTTGTTGGCGCAGCCGGCCGCGCTGGAGCCGACCGCGGCTTGCGCGCTGACCAGGCCGGCGCCCTGCTGGAAGAGCGAGTAGCCCAGGTTTCCCTGGTCGTCGACCGCCGGCCTGGCGGTCGACATGAGACGGCACTTGACCGTGTCGGGATCGAGCCCCGGCTGGGCCTCGAGGAGCAGCGCGACGACGCCGCTCACCACGGCGGTCGCCTGGGAGGTACCGGACATGTAGAAGTAGGCGTCCCCGTCCGAATACTCCTTGTGCTCCCTGGAGATCTTGCTCTTCTTGTCCATGATGCCCAGGACGTGACCGCCGGGCGCGACCACCTCCGGCTTCACGAAGCCCTCGAAAGTGGGACCGACGGACGAGAAGCTGGTGAGGTAGTCGTCGCTGCCGACGTCCTTCGTGAGACCGTCGGAGAGTGCACCGACGGTGATGACGTAGGGCAGGTTGCCCGGCACGCCGATGGTCATCGGCTCGGGTCCCTGGTTGCCTGCCGACGCCACCACGACGATCCCGGCTTGCCACGCCGCCATCACCGCCTGGTTCAACGGGTCGTCCCAGTAGTGGCTCAGGGGAGTGGCGCTGAACGACAGGTTCAGGACCCGGATGTCGTAGAGGTCCTTGTTGCGGACGACGAAGTCGATGCCGCGGATGACGTCCAGGTAGGTGCCGTCGCCGTTGTCGTCGAAGGCGCGAACCACGACCAGGCCGACGTTCGGCGCGACGCCGTTGTAGACGCCGTCAAAGCCATGGGTGCCCCAGGTCTTGCGGCTCGAGCCGATGATGCTGGCCAGGTGGCTGCCGTGACCGTTCGGGTCGATTCCCTTGTTGGGCTTCAGCATGCGATCCGTGAGCGCGTCGTAGAAGGCGTGCACCCGATCTTCGCCGTCGGCGTCCTTGAGCAGGAAGCGGCTACCGCCCTCACGGGTCCAAAGGCCGGTATCGACGATGGCGACCGTGACGCCGCGGCCGGTGAGGCCCTCGTCGTGGAGCGGCTCCGAGCCACTCAGCTTGGGAACGAAAGTGTCTCGGGCGGTCTTGTCGCCCATCTGGGGCAGCGGAGGCGGTGCGTCGGCGTCGAAGCGCAGCTCGCAGCCCTCGGCGAACTCGACTACGATGCCGTAGGCCTCCGCGTCAAGATCCACCGGGCCGGTGAACTCGAGCTTGAGCTCCTCCGTGGCGCCGATCGACAGCTCGAATCCGTTGTCGCGCCAATCGGCGACCAGCGTGGCGACCGGCGGCTGGCGCAGGGTCGAGCTGATCTCGGCGCCCCGGAACTTCGCCTTCTCCAGCCAGCCGTTCGCTTCCGGCCAGTTGGCCGAGACCGAGGTGAGCCGCAGATCGCGGGTGCCGAGGTTGGCGATCTCCCACTTGAGGGTCCGGTCCTTGAGCTCTCGCTTGCCGCCATCGGCCACCAGGCAGCTCGAGGGGCTGGGCGTGAGCTCGAGCGAGCAGCCCTCGGCGAACTCCAGGCGGACGCGGTAGTTGGCCTCGTCGCGGTCGGCGGTGTCGAGAAACTCCAGCTCGAGCTGGTCGGTGTCCCCGGGTTGCAGCTCGAGGTCGGCTTCGCGCCAGTCGCTGGCGAAGATCGCCGGCGCCGTTTGGCCCTGGCCGCCCTCCAGCTCTGAGCCCATCAGGCGGCCCTTCCGGAGAGCGCCGTTGCTCTCGGGCCAGTCGATCTCCACGCCGACGACGCGCAACGGCCGGGCGCCGAGGTTGGAGATCTGCCAGGTCAGGCGCTTGTCCCTGATCTCGCGGAAGCCGGCCTCCACCGGCACGCAGCTCTGCGCCCCGGGCGAAAAGCGGAGCGAGCAGCCGCCGTCGAAAGCCAAAGAGATTCCGTAGTCGGCCTCGTCGAGATAGGCCTCCTCGGAGAACTCGATCAGCAGCACGCGCGTCTGGCCGGGCCCGATCCGGCGGCTGTTCTCATCGCCCTTCCAGCCGCTGTCGATCGACAGCGTGGGGGGCGCGGTCTCGCCCTTGAACAGCTCCTCGCCGTCGAGCTTGATCTTCTCGAGCTGGCCGTTCACCCGGGGCCACCGAAGGTCGAGGCGGTCCAGAAGGACCGGCGCCGACCCCGAGTTGCCGATCTCCCAGGTCAGCTTCCGGCCGTCGATGTCGCGGGCGCCCGAGCCGTCGAGAGCGCACGACGCGGTGCGGAGACCCCGGTTGCGCAGCACGCGAACCACGCCCGGGCGCTCGGCGATCGCCGCCGCCTGGGCCTGGTCGAGACGCGCGCCCACGGCGCGGATGACCTGGAGGTCGTGGGAGATCGTGCCGCCCTCGGCCAGCACCGCCCGGCGCGCCGTCAGCGAGTCGGTGGCCTGGACAAGGTAGTCGGATTCGGTCCCGGCGGCAGCCGTCTCGCCGAGCGCCGGGAGTGTCGACAGCGTGAGCGCCAGGGCGCACGCCGGGGTGATCTTGAGTAGCCGCATCGTTCGTCTCGCCCCTCTCTCGCCTTGCCACGGTGCGAGGGGGGTGCCATCGACGTGAATCGATACGACTCGCGGAGCATCGGACGTAAGTGGCTTTTTCCCAGTACTTAGCAGAATCAGGCGGCGGCCGCCGATTTTTCTCGGAGCAGGCGAAAAGTGGAAGAAGTCGCCGTAATATCGGCGACTTGCCCGATCTTCGGGGCCTCGCGCGCCGGGAGGCGCGGCCCCGGGGTCAGCGGAAGTCGTGGCTCGGCGTCGCCGGTGGGCGCGTTTCGGCATCTCGGGTCAGATCGTCCACCGACCAGAAGCGCTCGCCCTGAATCGACTCCGAGCCGTCGCGCCTCTGGAGCGTCCCCTCGATGACCAGGGCGGCGCTGCCGACGATGGTCTTGCGGCTCTCTTCGAGAAGCTCGCGGCGGACGATCGCCTGCGCCATGCCGGTCTCGTCCTCGACGGTGAGGAACAGGATCCCCTTCGCCGTTCCCGGCCGCTGGCGGACGATGACCGACCCGGCGATGCGGATCCGCTCGCCGTGGCGATGCCGGCCGAGCTCGCCGGCGCGGGTGATCCCGAAGCGCTCGAGCCGCGGGCGCAGGTGGGCCATCGGATGCGGGCCGGTGGTGAGGCCGGCGGTCGAGTAGTCGGCCAGGGTCTCCTCGAAGGGGGTCATTTCCGGAAGAGGGGAGGTGGCATCGGAGAAGGGGGAGAGCCCTCCCCCTTCACCCCCTCCATCGGAAGTAGCCGTCAGGGAAAATCTTGTGCCCTTCCCCGCGCCCACCCCGCCGTCGGCAGCAAGCTCCGAAGGAGGGGTTGGAAGGGGAGGGCCCTCCTTTTTCTCCAGCAACGGCCCTACCGGCTTCACCGCTTCGGCCGCCTGCCAGAGCGCCTGTCTGCGGGTCATGCCGAGGCTGCCGAGGGCGCCGCCGGCGGCCAGGGTGTGGATCTCGGCCGCGCGCAGCCGGCAGCGGCGGGTCAGGTCCTCGACGTCGGCGAACGGGCACTCGCGCTCGATCGTCTCGCCCGACTCCCGGCGCAGCCCCCGAACGTAGCGCAGGCCGAGCCGCACGGCGCCGCGGGCGGCCTGTCCTCCTTTCTCTCCGTTCTCCTCCCAGCTGCAGCGCCACCCCGACCGGTTGACGTCGATCGGCCGCACCTCGACGCCGTGGCGCTGGGCGTCTTTGACCAGGCTCGCCGGGTGGTAGAAGCCCATCGGCCAGGCGTTGAGCAGCGCAACGCAGAAGGCGGTCGGGTGATGGCGCTTGAGATAGGCGCTGGCGTAGGCGATCAGGGCGAAGCTCGCCGCGTGCGACTCGGGGAAGCCGTAGAGCGCGAACGAGGTGATCGACTGGACGATGCGCTCCTGGGTCTCGCCGGTGATGCCGCGCTCGGCCATGCCCTGGCGCAGGCGGCGCTCGATCTTCTCCATGCGCTCGAGCGAGCGCTTGAAGCCCATCGCCCGGCGCAGCTCCTCGGCCTCGCCGCCGGTGAAGCCGGCCGCCGCCATCGCCATGCGCAGGATCTGCTCCTGGAAGATCGGCACGCCGAGGGTGCGCTCGAGGATCGGCTCGAGGCAGGGGTGCGGATAGACCACCGGCTCGCGCCCCTGGCGGCGCTCGAAGAACGGGTGCACCATGCCGCCGACGATCGGGCCCGGCCGGATGATCGCCACCTGGATCACCAGGTCGTAGAACCTCTCCGGACGGTTGCGCGGCAGCGAGGCCATCTGGGCGCGGCTTTCGACCTGGAAGACGCCCACGGTGTCGGCCCGGCGCAGCATCTCGTAGGTGGGGGGGTCGTCGGGCGGCAGATGGGCGAGGTCGACCTCGATCTTCTCGTGGGTGCGGATGATCGGGATCGCCTCTTCGAGCGCCTGCAGCATGCCGAGGCCGAGGAGATCGACCTTGATGATGCCGAGGTCGGCGCAGTCGTCCTTGTCCCACTGGACGACGACCCGGTCCTCCATGGCGGCCGGCTCGAGCGGCACGACCTCGTCCAGCCGCCCGGCGGCGATCACCATGCCGCCCGAGTGCTGCCCGAGGTGCCGTGGGAGGTTGTGGATCCGGCGCCACATCTCGCCCAGGAGCTTGACCCGGCGGTCCTCGGGATCGAAGCCGGCGGCGGCCAGCTCCTCGGCGAGCGATTTCGGATCGCCGCGGCTCGAATCGTAGTGCCAGGTGCCGAGACGCTTCGAGAGCCGGTCCTCCTGCTCGCGCGAGTAGCCGAGCGCCCGGGCCACCTCGCGGGCCGCCGAGCGGTCGCGGTAGGTGATGACGTTGGCGGTCATCGCGGCGCCGTGCGGGCCGTAGCGCCGGTAGACGTACTGGATCACCTTCTCGCGCTGATCGCCGGACGGCAGGTCGAGGTCGATGTCGGGCCACTCGCCGCGCTCCTCGGACAGGAAGCGCTCGAACAGGAGCCCCATCTTCACCGGGTCGACCGCGGTGATCGACAGCGCGTAGCAGACCGCGCTGTTGGCGGCCGAGCCGCGGCCCTGGACCAGGATCCGTTCCCGCTTGCAGTACTGGATCAGGTCCCAGACGATCAGGAAGTAGCCGGCCAGCTCGAGCTTCTCGATCATCGCCAGCTCCCTCTCGATCTGCGCCTGGGCGCGGGCGGTCAGCGGGCGGAAGCGGGCGCGCGCCTCGTTCCAGGTGATCTGCCTCAGGTAGGACGATGGGGTCTCGCCCGGGGGAAGCGGGAAGTCCGGGAAGCGGTAGCCGAGGTCGGCGAGCGTGAAGTCGAGCCGCGCCGCCAGCTCGAGGCTCTCGGCCACGGCCCGCGGCCGGTCGGCGAACAGCTCGGCCATCTCGCGCGCGCCCTTGAGATGGCGCTCGCGGTGCGCCGCCAGGAGTCGGCCGGCGCGGTCGATGGAGGTGCGGTGCCGGATGCAGGTGAGGACGTCGTGCAGCCGCTTCTCCTCGCGCCGGGCGTAGCGGACGCCGTTGGTGGCCACCAGGGGCAGGCGGTGGCGGGCGGCGAGCTCGATCAGCGCCTGGTTCCGGTGCTCCTCGTCGCGCAGCCGGTGGCGCTGCAGCTCGACGTGGACGCGGCCGCCGAACAGGTCGCGCAGGCGCCCCAGGAGCCTGCCGGCGCCCTCGAGATCGTGGTCGCGCAAGAGCCGGCTCACCGGATCGTCGGGCCCGCCGGCGAGGCACCAGAGCCCCTCCGCGTGCGCTTCCAGCATCCGCCAGTCGGCCCGCGCCTCGCCCTTCGGCCGGCCCCGGGCCGCGGCGGTCAGCAGCTTGCAGAGATTGCGATAACCGGTCCGATCTGCAACCAGCAGCGTGAGTTTTGGCGCACCAAAACTCACCTCCGAGCCGACCAGGGCGCGGATGCCGGCCTTGCGGGCCGCCTGGTGGAAGCGGGGGGCGCCGTAGACGCCGTTTCTCTCCACCAGGGCGACTGCCGGCAGCTCCAGCTCGACCGCGCGCTGGACCAGATCTTCGGGCAGGGAAGCGCCGTCGAGAAAAGAGAAGGCGGAGGCGGTATGGAGCTCGGCGTACGCCGGTACGGGCGCCGGCTGCCGGCGCGGATAGGTCCGGCGCCGGAGACCCTCCTTGCGGGCGCCGGGAGAGGTCCGCAGCCACTCCAGGGAGTAGCCGAAGGTGCGGGAAGGAGGTCCGGGAAAGCCTTCCTCGTCGCTCACTCTCGAAGTGTAGGCGTAAATAAGACGTAAATCAATCCGGATCCGCTGTTACGAATCCCATCGCCGACTCATACGCTTCCGGCTATAAGAAGGTCAGCTCCGAGTCGGAGCCGACCATGAACGCTCTCGTGACCTACGCTCTTGCCGTTCTCTCGCTCGCGCTTCTCGGTCTCTCGATCGTGCTCTGGCACCGCGCCCGAACGGCCGCACGCGATCTGTCGCGCCGCACCGAGAGCCAGGAAGCTCTCGAGGCTCAGCTCACGCTCATCAGGAGCGAGCAGGTCGATCTGCTCGAGCTCCTGCGCGAGCTGCCCCAGCTGACCGCCGCTCCCGAGCCCGACCGCCGGCTTCGCGACATCCCCGAGCTCCTTCACCGGGCCCTG
>JBFGLX010000122.1:0-9323 GCA_041575955.1 Thermoanaerobaculia bacterium | reverse complement strand
GCGACAAGGCCTGGCAAGTCTCCTCTTGAGGTGGCTGGACGGGGGCGCTGCGCTTTAGGCCCCGTCTGGGGGACCTGCCCACCCCCAGCCCCCGACCCTGGACCCACTACCGACCCGGAGGCCCGCGGGTCGAGCGGACTCTCCCTACCCCGGTGGCGTCCTCGGCCGCGGCGCCCAGCCCCAGCGATTGAGTATCCTCTCGCGGTGGAGCGCTCCTACCGCGATCTGCTGAGGCACTCGGGCGTCTACGGTCTCGGCCACGTGCTGTCGCGCCTGGCGTCGGTGCTGCTGCTGCCGGTCTACACGCGCTTCCTCGGGCCCGCGGACTTCGGCATCCTGGCCATCCTCGACCTGTCGGTGGCGCTGCTGGCGATCGTCCTGGCGTCCGGCACGATACGGGCGGTGGCGCGGCACCATTTCGAGGCCGAGTCCGAGCGCGAGCGGGACGGCCTCTGGTGGACGGGCACCGCGCTGCTCCTCGCCACCGGGCTCGTGCTCCTCCTGCCGGCTCTGGTCTTCCGGGATTCGCTGGCGACATGGACCCTGGGGGCGGGCGAGGCGCGGGGCGGCTTCTTCTACTTGCTGGCGCTCTGCACGCTGGCGCTGACGACCGTCGAGGGGATCTTCCAGGCCCATGTGCGGGTCTACAAGCAGTCGACCCTGTCTGTGGCGCTCAACCTCGGCCGGCTGGCGGTCAACATCGCCCTCAACCTCTGGCTCCTGATCGCGCGCGACCTGGGAGTCGCGGCGATCTTATGGGGCAACCTGATCACCGCGGCGATCGCGGTGGCGGTGCTGTTCGCGGTCTTCGCGCGCCGCCGCGGCCCCGCCCGCTTCCGGTCCGACCTGGTCGGCGAGCTGTTCTCTTACGGCACGCCGCTGATCGTCGCGTCGCTGCTGGCGGCGGCGATGCATCAGCTCGACCGCTACCTCCTGCGGGTGCTGCTCGACCTGAAGGAGGTGGGGATCTACTCGGTCGCCTACCTGATCGGCCAGGGGATCAACACGCTGCTGCTGCAGCCGTTCTCGCAGATCTGGTACGTGGTGATGTACGAGATCGGCATCGGACCCGCCGCCGGCCAGATCTCGGTGCGCGTCTTCCGGTACTTCTTCGCCGTGCTCACGCTGGTGATGCTCGCCATCTCGCTCGCGGCCGGGCCGCTGCTGCGCGTGCTGGTGGCGCCCGAGTTCCGCGCCGCCGCCGGGCTGGTGCCGCTGGTCTGCCTGGCCTACATCTTCTTCAGCCTGCACGCCCACTTCAACGTGCCGGTGCTGGTGGCCAAGCGCACCTCGCTGGTGATCCCGGCCCACGTCGTCGGCGTGGTGTTCAACCTCGCCGCCAACCTGCTGCTGATCCCCCGGCTCGGCATCTACGGCGCGGCGTGGGCGAGCGTGCTCACCTTCGCCGCCTTCTCCTTCACCGGCCTGGCGATCTACCGCCGGGTCGAGCGCTACGACTATCCGCTGGCGGCCGGCGCCGCCGTGCTGGCGGGGATGACCGCGTCGTTCCTCGCCTGGCAGAGCGTCGCGTCGTGGTCGGAGCGCCCCCTGCTGACGGCGCTGCTGGCGGGCCTGGTCTGGCTCGGGTGGGCGGTGCCGCTCCTGTGGCCCCTGTGGCGGAGGCTACGAACGGAGCCGCTGCTCCAGGAGCTGATGCCGGGTGACTAGTCCCGGCCTTCGGGGCGAAGGCGGAGCTTCGCCAGCGTCCGGAGCGCGCCGGCGGGCAGGGCGGTCGCGAGCCAGTAGAGGAGGTACTTGAACCGGCCCACCGAACGGGGCGAGAGGGCGCGCAGAAAGCGCCGCGCCTCCTGCCTGTCGCCGGCGACGAGCGAGAAGTACATGGCGTCGAAGCGGCGCCGGGCGAGGGCCCGGTCGACGTCGGCCCGTTGCCGCCCGCTGAGCGCCGGGTCCTCGAGCAGGTCCTCGAGCACCCGGACGTCGGTCCTGCGGGTGCGGCCTAGGTCGGCCGAGAGGTTGTCGCCCTGGCGGTACATGGTCACCAGCACCCGGTCGACCGAGGCGAACTCGTGCCGCAGGACGAGCCGCAGCCAGAGCGCCCAGTCCTCGCTGGTGCGCATGTCCTCGCGGAAGCGCAGCTCGGGCAGGGCCCGGCGCACCATCACCGCCGAGGAGATGACGCGCGAGCTCTCGAGCATGGCGCCGAACAGGCCGCGATCGTAGCGCGCGAACGCGTCGCGCTTCTCGACCTCCTGGCCGCGCACGCCGCCGAGGTCGAATCGCGACGCCAGCAGCAGCCGCTCGTCCGAGCGCACGGCGGTGTCGCAGAAGACCAGATCCGCGGTCGGAAAGCGCCGCGCCGCCTCGGCCTGCAGCGCGAGCTTCGAGCGCGCCCAGACGTCGTCGCTGTCGAGAAACGCGATCCACTCTCCCCGCGCTTCGGCGATGCCGCGATTGCGCGCCGCCGAGGGTCCGGCGTTGGCCTGCCGCGCGACCCGCACCGGCGGACCGAACGCCGCCGCCTCGGCGGCGGAGCGGTCGCTGCTACCGTCGTCGACGACCACGATCTCGCGTGCCGCCAGCTCCTGATCGAGGGCGCTGCGGATCGCGCGCCCGATCGTGCGCTCGCGGTTGTAGCAGGGAATGACGACCGAGATGTCCGTGGCTCAGCCTCCGTAGAGCGTCGTCCACAACGACTCGAAACGGCGGCCGACGAGCCTGGCGAAGGCGTCGCATTGGCGCCTCTGGATCGGCCGCAGGTAGTCGACGACGCGCTCGATATCGACGTCGGCCCGTTCGATGACCCGGGTGGCCAGCCGTCGTCCCAGCCGGCGCACCGCGGGCGGTACCGCCGGGCCGATCCGGTTCCAGAGGGCGGAATGGCGAAGCCTGCCGAGGCCCTCGATCTCGATCGTCTCGGGCGTCACGTTGGCCGGCCCGGCGGCGCTGGGCGAGGCGAAGGCGTCGTCGACGCCCAGCCATGCCGCGATCCCGCCCAGCGTCTCGGCGGGATCGGCGGTCAGCTCCTCGAGGGTCAGCACGAGGAGCTGCTCGCGGCCGAAACGCTCGAGATAGGGCTCGAGCTGCATGGCGTAGTCGCTGACGTCGCGGAAGCCGGGGTCGTCCCGGATCGCGGTCAGCATGTCGCGGCGCTCGCTCGCCTGCCGCACCATGTGCCAGTAGTGGCTGACCGTGCGCTCGACCGGGTCGCGAACGATGTAGACGAGCTTCGCTTCCGGACAGAGGCTTTGGATCCTCGCCGGGACGCCGGTGATCTCGGGCAGCTTGGTATAGGGCGTGCTGGACTCGCCCAGATAGCGGCGGTCCCCGCCGGCGGCGAAGAGGCCGAGGTAGCGCTCGCGGCTGTCGCAGAAGCCGAGCTCCGCCATCAGCGGCCAGTGCCGGCGCAGCTCGGCCGGCGCCACCAGGCCGCAGGGCTCCTTCGGGTCGCACATGAAGATCTCCGGGTGCGCGCCGAGGTAGTTGTGGAGCGAGCTCGTGCCGCACTTCATGGCGCCGATGACGAACAGGTTCGGCCGCCGCGGCGCCGCTGTCGAGCGCCGGCCGGAGCGGCGCGCGGTACGGTCGTTCAGCTGCGCATCCATCCCAGCAGCGCGGCGAGAGCGCCTCGAATCGGCCGCCGGCCCGCGGACGCCCGCGGACCCAAGCTGTCGAGCGCGGCCCGAAACGCCGCCAGGTCGCTCGCGCCCCGGTCCGTCAGCCGACCGCGGATGCCGGCGAAGCGCCGGCGGTAGCCTGGGTAGTCGCCGGCCAGCCGGGCGAGGGCGTCGCGCAGCGCGTCCGGATCGCCCAGGGCTACGCACAGCTCGCCGACGCCGTGCTCGTCGAAGAACCTGCGGATCTTGGGATCCACGTCCAGGCCGATCACCGGCTTGCCGAAGCGGACCGCGACCTGCACGGCGTGAAAGCGCATGGCCACCGTCAGGTCCGCCCGTCGGGCGGGCTCGGGAGTCCAGGCGGCCGGCACCTCCGGGAGCCCGAGCCGGACCAGGAACTCCCGGTCGTCGACCTGCGACTTGGGGTTGCCCGCCATCGAGCCGTAGTGGAAGGGGAAGGGGAGCACTTGGCAGCGCTCGCGCACGGTGGCGACGACCGCCCGCGGGTCCCAGGCCTCGAGACCCCAGTCGCGCAAGGCCAGCGCCGCAGTCGCCGGCTGGACGGGAGCGGGCGCGTCGTGATCGCCGGCCTCGTTCCACGGCATCCACCAGAACAGGTCGACCCCGGCGACGACGCCGGGATGATTGCCGAGAATCTCCCGGGTCTCGGGGTCGCGGACGTGGAAGAACGCCGCCTTGTCGATCAGCGGCAGGGTGCGGTCGCGCACCTCGTCGTCGGCGCGCGTCGCCGAGATCCCGACCACCATCAGCGGCGCGGTCAGCCGGCGCGCGAACCAGTCGCCCGCTCGAAAGAACGCGCTCTCCGGCCACTGGCCGCCGCCACCGACGACCACCAGGTCGGACTGGTTGAGAATCTCGGGCGAGTACCACGACGTGAACATCAGGAGATGCTCGCGGAGGGCGTGCGCCAGGGCGGCCTGGAGCAGGTCGTCGCCCGCGTTCAGGTGACCGAAGTAGCCGATGACAGCGACCCGCATGTGCTCTCGTCCCGGTGTCCACGGGCGCCCGACGATCGCCCCCGTCGTCCGGGCCGTGCCGGCAGTCTACCGGGAGCGCGAGCCTCTCTGCACGGTTGCCCGGCCCCCCGCCGCTCGAATCGTTCGGTGTCGGGTCCGTCTGCCGGGATGCCGGCAGACGGACCACGACGGCGCGGTTAGTGCGACAATACGCTTCATGCGCCCACGCCCGCTCGCCCTGTTCGCCCTTGCCGCCGCCCTCCTCGTTCCGCCCGTCTGCCCGCCGGCCACCGCCCAGCAGCCGGCCCGCTCGTGGAGCGACTACCGGCTCGGCCAGTTCATCGCCAGCCGGAGCCTCACGCCGGGCGAAGTCCTCGCGCTCGACAACAACGGCGACATCCTGCTGGCGTGTCGCGACGGCTGCTCGCGTGAGGGTCTGCTCGCGGAGGGCGTGCCGGCGCTCGAAAGCCAGCTCGAGCTCCTGCGCGGCTGGGCCCTGCTGATCGACGAAGAGGCCGGTATGCGCACGGCGATTCCGATCGTCGACGGCGAGCGCTCCGAGCTGCTCGAGCAGCGCACAGCCGCGCTCGCGGCCGAGATCGCCGGCGCGGTGGCGGGCGACGTCGCCGAGCTGGTCGGCGCCCTCAAGGCCGAGGGCTGGTCGGGGCACGCCTTCGCCGTCGTCTTCTCGTACGTGATCGACGGCGGAGTCTGGGGCTTTTTCGACGAGATGAGCTTGATCGCGCGCCGCAACGTCGCGCGCCGCGGCGCGCCCTGGGGCGGCGAGGTCTGGGCCTACGCCTCGGCGCGCGAGCGCGAGCCGCGGACCAGCACCCTGCGCCGCGGCTCGACTACCGTCAAGGTGAGCTGGGTCGAGCCGCTCGAGCCCCTGATCGACGCCCTCATGACCGGGCCGCTGAGCCTGCAGACGCTGTTCGCCGACTTCCTCGAGCAGGGGCAGCCGGCGAGCCCCGAGATGCGGGCCAAGCTGATGGAGTACGGCATCGTGACCTCGGAGCAGCGGCTGTCCGTGCCGGTCATCGAGCAGAGCCGCGAGGATCGGATCAACCAGCTGTGCGACCGGTTGGCCACCAGGGTCGCGGAGGCGGTGATCGCCGGCATCGACCGGCCGGCCCTGGTCGCCGAGCTCGGCCTGGAGAGCGAATCCCAGGCGCTGGTGATCGCCTACCACGAAGTGATGTGGCGCCTGATCGACCGGCTGGTGGCGACCGAAGCGATCGAGCTGCCGGTTGCGATCGCCGACCCGGAGCGCGCCCGGCCGGCCGATCTCGGCCAGCTGGTGGTGATGGCCAGGCCGCCCCAGGCGAGCCTGCCGGCCGGCGACGGCGACGGCGACGGGGACGAGGACGAGGGCGAAGGCGAGGGCGGGAGCTAGGATCGGTGCCCCGAATCGCGATCCTCGGCGCCGGCATGGCCGGCCTCGGCGCCGCGCACCGGTGCCGCGAGCTGGGGCTCGAGGCGGTGATCTACGAGCGCGGCGGCCGGCCCGGCGGCCACACCCGCTCGTACGCCGGCCCCGGCGGATTCGTCTTCGACGACGGTCCGCACATCTCGTTCACCAGGGACGAGCGCATCCAGAGGCTGTTCGCCGAGGCGGTCGGGGGGGAGTACCAGGTGCTCCAGGCGAGCGTCAACAACTACTGGAGCGGCCACTGGATCAAGCACCCGGCGCAGTGCAATCTGCACGGGCTGCCGGCCGACCTGGTCGGCGACGTCCTGCGCGATTTCGTCCACGCCCAGGAGCGCGAGACCGAGAACCTACCCGACTACGAGCGCTGGCTGCGCGCCGCCTACGGCGACACTTTTGCCGAGACCTTTCCGATGGAGTACGGCTGGAAGTACCACACGCTGCCGGCGGCCGAGATGACCACCGATTGGCTCGGCCCGCGCCTCTACCGCCCGGAGCTCGAGGAGGTCCTCGGTGGCGCGCTGTCGCCGGCGACGCCCGACGTCCACTACGTGAGCCACTTCCGCTACCCGACGCGCGGCGGCTTCGAGTCGTACGTCGGACCGTTCGCCGCCCGGGCGACCCTGGCGCTCGGCCACGAGGTCGTGGCGATCGATCCGGGCGCGAAGCGGCTCCGGTTCGCGGGTGGCGCCGAGGCCGGCTACGAGCGAGTGGTGTCGTCGATTCCGCTGCCCGAGCTGGTGCCGATGATCGCCGGCGTCCCGGGCGACGTCCTCGAGGCGGCCGGAAAGCTCGCCTGCTCGACCTGCGTGACCGTCAACCTCGGCATCGACCGGGCCGATCTCTCCGAGCACCACTGGACCTACTTCTACGACCGCGACTTCACCGTCACCCGCGCCAGCTTCCCGCACCTGTTTTCGCCCCACAACGCGCCCGAGGGGATGGGCAGCATCCAGGCCGAGATCTACTTCTCGAGCAAGTACCGGCCGCTCGACGTCGATCCCGCCGAGCTGATCGAGCCGGCGATCTCGGACTTCAAGCGCTCGGGGCTGATCCGCGAGGGCGATTCCGTGGTCTTCCGGGAGGCCCGGCTGATCCCCTGGGCCAACGTCATCTTCGACCACGACCGGGCGCCGGCGCTCGAGATCGTCCACGGCTTTCTCGACGACGTCGGAATCGGCTACGCCGGCCGCTACGGCCTCTGGGGCTACCAGTGGACCGACGAGTCGTTCGTGAGCGGCGAAGAGGCGGTAGGAGAAGCCGGCTAGGCCCGCGAGTCCCAGAGCACGTCGGGCACACCCCGCTGCGCGTTCTCGTAGCGCGCCGCGACGAACAGGAGATCCGACAGCCGGTTCAGGTAGGGGATGACCTGGTCGCCGATCTTCTCGCGCGCCGCCACGGTCACGCATTCGCGCTCGGCGCGGCGGCAGATCGTGCGCGCCAGGTGGAGCATCGCCGCTCCCGGCGAGCCGCCCGGCAGGATGAAGTTCTCGAGCGGCGGCAGCTCCTCGGAGAGCCGGTCGATCCAGCCCTCGAGGGCCGCGACGTGCTTCGCCTCGATCGTCGGCACCGGCATCCGCTCCTTGTCCTCTTCTAGGATGCAGAGGTCGGAGCCCAGATGGAAGAGCTCGTTCTGGATCGGACCCAGGGCCTTGACCAGCGGCTCGGACAGGCTCCCGGCCAGGGCCGCGCCGAGCGCCGAGTTGAGCTCGTCGACCGTGCCGTAGGCCGCGATCCGGGCCGAGTCCTTGGCCACCCGCTGGCCCCCTCCGAGGCCGGTGTCGCCCCGGTCGCCGGTGCGGGTGTAGACCTTGGTGATGCGCGGCATGGGCGGGCCTATTGAAACCTCGGCGCTCGCGCCTCGTAGTTGATCTTCAGGAGGTACACCCCCGTGTTGGAGCTCGTCACGATCGCCTCGATCCTCTTCGTCGGCCTGGTCATTCTGACACTCTTTGCCGCCGTCGGCCTGGTGGCGAAGCTGGCGCTCAAGATCGTCCTCCTGCCGGTGTCGCTCCTGTTCGGGCTGCTCAAGGGCGTCTTGCTGCTGGTCGGCGTGGTGCTGGCGTTGGTCTTCGCCCCCATCGCCCTCGTCCTGCTGCTGGTGGTGCTCCCCCTGATCCTCCTGGCCGGCCTCTTCGGCGCCGGCTGGGCCCTGGTCACCTGAGAAGCCCGTCGTCCGGCTCCCACCTCCCAGCGAGCCGGTCTCCTAGCACCGACCCGGCCCCGGAGACGCTACGAGACCGTCTCGCGCACGACCTCTTCGATCGAGGTCAGCCCCTCGCGAATCTTCTGGAGGCCGCTGGCGCGCAGGCTGATCATGCCGTTCTGGACCGCCATCTGCCTGAGCTCGTAGGCGCTGGCCCCCGACAGGATCAGCTCGCGGATCTCGTCGCCGACCGCCATCACCTCGAACAGTCCGACCCGGCCCTTGTAGCCGGTGCTGCTGCAGGTGTCGCAGCCGCGGCCGCGGAAGGGCTGGATGTTCGAGATCTCGTCCTGGGAGAAGCCGACGTTGGTCAGCGCCTGGTCGGGCACCTTGTGCGGCTCCTTGCACTGGCTGCAGATGCGGCGCACCAGTCGCTGGGCGACCACCAGGTGGACCGAGCTGGCCACCAGGAAGGGCTCGATGCCCATGTTCATCAGACGGTTGATCGACGACGGCGCGTCGTTGGTGTGCAGCGTCGAGAACACCAGGTGGCCGGTCATCGCCGCCTTGATCGCGACCTCGGCGGTCTCGAAATCGCGAATCTCTCCGACCAGCACGATGTTCGGGTCCTGGCGCAGGAAGGAGCGCAGCGAGGTGGCGAAGTTGAGGCCGATCGACTCCTTCATCTGCACCTGGTTGATGCCCGGCAGGTTGAACTCGACCGGATCCTCGGCGGTCATGATGTTGGTCTCGGGCGAGTTGACCCTCGAGATCGCCGAGTAGAGCGTGTTGGTCTTGCCCGAGCCGGTCGGCCCGGTCACCAGCACCATGCCGTAGGGGCGGAAGATCGCCTGCTCGAAGACGCGCAGCGAGTCGAGCTCGAAGCCGAGCTTCTGCATGTCGAGCATCAGGTTGTCCTTGTCGAGCAGCCGCAGCACGATCTTCTCGCCGAAGATGGTCGGCAGGACCGAGACCCGGAAGTCGATGTCGCGAACCTTGCCGCCGATCTTGGTCTTGATCTTGATGCGGCCGTCCTGGGGCAGCCTTTTTTCGGCGATGTCCAGCTTGGCCATGATCTTCAGGCGGCTGGTGATCGCCTCCTTGAGCTTGAGCGGCGGCCGCATCATCTCGTAGAGGATGCCGTCGATCCGGTAGCGGATCCGGTACTCCTTCTCGTACGGCTCGATGTGGATGTC